>JANXAP010000010.1 GCA_025062275.1 Dehalococcoidia bacterium | reverse complement strand
CATGTGCCTGGGCATGAACCCCGACATCCTCCAACCCGGCGAGCGCTGCGCCTCCACTTCCAACCGCAACTTCGAGGGACGCCAAGGCCGCGGCGGCCGCACCCACCTGGTGAGCCCGCAGATGGCAGCGGCGGCGGCCATCGCTGGGCACTTCGTGGACATCCGCCAGTGGGAGTGGGAGGACTGAGATGGAGCCGTTTCGCGTCCATACCGGCATAGTGGCACCACTGGACCGTTCCAACGTGGACACGGACCAGATCATGCCCAAGCAGTTCCTGAAGCGAATCGAGCGCACGGGCTTCGGGGAGTTCGTGTTCTACGACTGGCGTTTTCTGCCCGATGGCAGTCCCAATCCCGAGTTCGAGCTGAACCGCCCCGGCTACCGGGGGGCCACCATCCTGGTCACGGGGCGCAACTTCGGTTGCGGCTCCTCCCGGGAGCACGCCGTCTGGGGGCTGAAGGAATACGGGTTCCGGGCCATCATCGCCCCCTCCTTCGCCGACATCTTCTTCTCCAACTGCATCCAGAACGGCGTCCTGCCGGCGCGGGTGGAGGAGGAGGTGGTGCGGCGCATCATCGCCCGTGCCCTGGAGGAGCCGGGGTACCGGCTGACGGTGGACCTGGAGCAGCAGCTCATCTACGACGAAGAGGGGCTGCGGGCCGAGTTCGACATCGATCCCTCGGCGCGAGAGCGGCTTCTCAACGGCTGGGACGATATCGCCCTGACGCTGCTGCACGAAGAGAAGATACGGGCCTTCGAGGAGCGGCGGCCACGCTGGTTGCCGCGGGTGGCAATGGAGAGGCTCGGCTGATATGAAGGGCGTCTGGCAGCGGCTGCGCCGCCTGGGCACCAGGGTCGAGGACGAGCTGTTCGAGCTGACGGAGGAAGAGGAGCGACAGGAGGAGCCGCCGGGCCGCAACACCCTCGTCGTGCTCCTCAACTCCTTCCTGACGCTGTGGAAGGCCAACGAGGCCAACGTGGCCGAGCGGGTGCTGGGGCTGCTGGGGCTGGCCTCGGCCCTGTGGCTGCTGGTGGGCGAGGCGGGCATGGGCATCCGTCGCACGCCCCTGAGGCTCGCCTCCCGCACCTTTGCCGCCCTGTGGTTCCTGCCCGGGCTGGTGGCGGCGGCCGCCTCCCTGCGTAACATCGGCTGGGAGAGCCTGGGGCGGCCCCGCTTGTGGCCGCTACTCTTCATCGTCGTCTGCGGGGGGCTAATCAGCTTCCGGGCCGTGTTCGGAGAGCTGGCCCGGCCCCGTCTGCGGCCGCGGCAGGGGCAGCCATGACCTCGCGCAGGCGCCCGAGCCTCGCTTCCCTCGTATCCAACTGGGGACGCTCGGAGCTGCCCTTCTGGCGGCGGCTGGTGGTGGCCCTGCGCAACCTGTCCCGGCGCCTGGCCTGGCCGCCCCGCAACTGCTGCGGAAACTACGGTCAGCCCGGCTGCTGAGCGAGCGAATAGCGGCCCCGTGGGGGCCGCAGGGCCTGACAGGAGGGACATGGGAACCTATCGCATAGTGGCCCTGCCCGGCGACGGCGTGGGGCCGGAGGTGATGGCCGCAGGGCTGCGCGTCCTGCAGGCGGTGGAGCGGCGCTTCGACCACCGCTTCCTCGTAGAGGAGGACCTGGTGGGCGGCGCCTGCATCGACCGCTACGGGGTGGCCATCCGCCCCGAGACGCTGGAGCGGTGCCGCCGCTCCCAGGCCGTGCTGCTGGCAGCGGTGGGCGGCCCCAAGTGGGACGACCCCACGGCGCCGGTGCGCCCCGAGCAGGGCCTTCTGGCCCTGCGCAAGGGGCTGGGCCTCTTTGCCAACCTGCGGCCAGTAAGGGTCTACCCCTTCCTGGCGGGCGCCTCCACCCTGCGCCCCGAGGTGCTGGAGGGGGTGGACCTGGTGGTGGTGCGGGAGCTGACGGGAGGCATCTACTTCGGCCGACCCCAGCGACAGTGGCGCAGCCGCCGCGGCCGGCAGGCGGTGGACACTCTGCGGTACTCGGAGGGCGAGATCCGCCGCATCCTGCGGGTGGGCTTCGAGCTGGCGCGCGCCCGACGCAGGCGCCTCACCAGCGTGGACAAGGCCAACATACTGGAGTCGTCGCGGCTCTGGCGGGCCATCGCCCAGGAAATGGCCCGGGAGTACCCCGATGTGGAGCTGCGCCACATGCTGGTGGACGCCTGCGCCATGCACCTGATACGCCGGCCGGCCGACTTCGACGTCATCGTCACCGAGAACATGTTCGGCGACATCCTCACCGACGAGGCGGCCATGCTGGCGGGCAGCATGGGCATGCTGCCCTCGGCCAGCCTGGGGCGTCGCCGGCGGGACGGCACCGGCCTGGGCCTCTACGAGCCGGTGCACGGCTCCGCCCCCGACATAGCCGGCAAGGGTGTGGCCAATCCCCTGGCCATGATCCTCTCGGTGGCCATGATGCTGCGCCACTCCCTGGGGCTGCCGGCCGAGGCGCAGGCAGTGGAGGAGGCGGTGGAGCGGGTGCTGGCCGCCGGCTACCGCACGCCCGACATCGCCCAGGAGGGCACCCGCCTGGTGGGCACGCAGGAGATGGGCGAGAAGGTGGCAGAGGCGGTGGAAGGATAGCGGCAAGGAAGGTGGCGCAATGGTCGCCGCACGGCGAAGTCTGCAGGACTGCACGAGGTGGAGAGCGGGGGCTCTGCCGCTACGACTCCGGTCGAACTAGGCTTCACCGACTTCAAAGGAGCGCGAGGCAGAGATGGCGAGGGTAGAGCTTTACGATACGACGTTGCGCGACGGCACCCAGATGGAGGGCATAAGCCTCTCCGTCGAGGACAAGCTCAAGATCGCCCGCAAGCTGGACGAGCTGGGCGTCCACTACATCGAGGGCGGCTGGCCCGGCTCCAACCCCAAGGACGCCGAGTTCTTCGTCCGCGCCCGCTCCCTCCAGCTCAGGAACGCTAAGCTGGCCGCCTTCGGCTCCACCCGTCGGGCCGGCATCCGGGCCGAGCAGGACCCCAACCTGCGGGCCCTCATCGACGCCGCTACGCCAGTGGTGACCATCGTCGGCAAGGCCCACCTGCGCCACGTCACCGAGGTCCTGGAGACGACTCCCGAGGAGAACCTGGCCATGATCTCCGACTCGGTGCGCTTCCTTAAGGCCCACGGCCTGACCGTATTCTTCGACGCCGAGCACTACTTCGACGGCTACTTCTACGACCGCGACTACGCCCTGGAGTGCCTGCGGGCGGCGGCCCGGGCCGGCGCCGACTGCGTGGTGCTTTGCGACACCAACGGCGGCACCATCACCTCCCAGGTCTATCGGGTGGTAAAGGAGACCGTCGCCGCCGTGGACACGGCCGTGGGCATCCACGCCCACAACGGCGCCGACCTGGCCGTGGCCAATACGCTGGCAGCGGTGGAGGCGGGGGCCACCCACGTGCAGGGGGCCATCAACGGCTACGGCGACATGTGCGGCAACGCCAACATGATCAGCATCATCGCCAACCTGAAGCTGAAGATGGGCCTGGACGTGGTGACCGACGAGCAGCTGCGCAAGCTGACGGAGGTCTCCCGCTTCGTCTCGGAGGTGGCCAACCTGCCCCCCAACCCGCGCCAGCCTTACGTCGGCTCGGCCGCCTTCGCCCACAAGGCGGGCCTTCACGCTGCCGGCGTGGCCAAGGCCCCCTGGTCCTACCAGCACATAGACCCGGCCCTGGTGGGCAACGAGACCCGCTTCCTGGTGTCGGAGCTGTCGGGAAGCCATGGCGTGCTGGCCAAGCTGCGGGAGCAGGGAGTGGAGGTGGACCGGGAGGAGGCGCGCCGCATCGTGGAGCAGGTGAAGATGATGGAGAGCCGCGGCTACCAGTACGAAGGCGCCGAGGCCTCCCTGGAATTGCTGGTGCGCCGCAGCCGCCCCGGATACCAGCCCCCCTTCGAGCTGGAGGACTTCATGGTGGTGGAGCGGCGCCACCACGGCCCTGGCGACCGCGAGATGCTGGCCGAGGCGATGGTCAAGGTGCGGGTGGGCGACGAGGTGATCCACACCGCCGCCGAGGGGAACGGCCCCGTCAACGCCCTGGACGCCGCCGTGCGCAAGGCCCTCCTCCAGTTCTACCCCAGCCTGGAGGCGGTGAAGCTGGTGGACTACAAGGTGCGCATCATCGACCCGGGCCATGGCACCGCCGCCTCGGTGCGGGTCCTCATCGAGTCCACCGACGGCGAGCAGAGCTGGACGACGGTGGGCGCCTCCACCGACATCATCGAGGCCTCCTGGCTGGCCCTGGCCGACAGCCTCGAATACTGGCTGGTGAAGAGAGGAGCTACGCTGAGCTAGGCGGAGAATGGCCGTCATAGCGGGAGAAATGTGAAAAAAGGGGACAATGCGTTGACGACGCAGCCGTCCCCCCTCTTGCCTTGTCCAGACCGTTTTGTTACACTCCCTGTTCGAATTGCGGACGCCCAAGCCTGAAGGCGGGAGGGTTACAGTGGTGGTGACCAGCTTTCCCAAATGCCAGAAGTGCCAGACCGGGGACCTAGTCCCTCTCTCCGACTACGGCGGCCATGGGGCCGCAGTCTACTTCAAGGCGTGGGTGTGCACCAATCCCACCTGTGGGTTCAACATCAAGATCCGCAATGGGGATGTATACATAGAGGAGCCTATTACCAACGGCTCCGCCCACGCCCCTCGCGTGCGGGCCTAAGGTAGCCCAGTGCGGGCCAAGGCTGTGACACGGGCGGGAACGAGGCCCCCGTCATCCGGCCCTCGCCGCCCCCACGGCGCCTGAAGGCCGATGCCACCCTCGTCAGGTTCAGTCCAGACTGCTGGTCTGCGCAGCCCTTTCACCGTGGCCCAGCTGCCGCCGGCCCTGTGGGAGCTGTGGCAACGGCGAGAGCTGCTGGCCCACATGACCGTCCGCCATCTGAAGGGCCAGTTCAAGCAGTCGGTGCTGGGGTATTCCTGGACGTTGGTCAATCCCCTGAGCCAGATGCTCATTCTGACCTTCGTCTTCTCGCGCATCCTGCAGGTGCCCACAGGCATCCCTGGCGTTCCCTACACGCTGTTCCTGTTCATGGGGCTGCTGCCCTGGAACTTCTTCTCGGCCGCTGTCTCGTCAGCCACCGGCAGCGTGTCGGGGGCGGCGGGGCTGGTGACCAAGGTCTATTTCCCCCGGGAGATCCTGCCCATCGCCGCCATTCTGACCAAGGTGGTGGACCTGCTGGTGGGCCTGCTTATCCTGACAGGGCTGATGGTCTTCTTCGGTCACCCGCCGGCCTGGACGTCGGTCTGGGTGCCCCTCCTGTTCCTGGTCCAGTTCGTGTTCACGGTGGGCCTCTCGCTGCCGCTGGCAGCCCTCAACCTCTACTTTCACGACGTGAGCTTCCTGGTGGGGGTGGCCCTCACCCTCTGGTTCTACCTGACGCCCGTCCTCTATCCGTTATCGCGGGTGCCCGAGGGATATCAGTGGCTGTTCGACCTGAACCCCAACTCCCTGTTCATCGAGGCCTATCGACGGGTGGTCCTGCAGGGCATCAGCCCCGGCACCGAGCGGGTGCTCATGGGGCTGGCCATCTCCTTGGCCACCTTCGTGGTGGGCTATTATCTCTTCAAGAAGATGGAGCCGGGGTTTGCCGACAGTGTCTGAGGAGGTCATCGAGTTCCGGTCGGTGAGCAAGCGGTTCCGCATCCACCACCACCGGACGCTGCGGGAGTTCGTGCCGGCCCTGTTGCGAGGGGAGGCGTTCTCGGAGCCTTTCTACGCCCTGCGGGACGTGACCTTCAGCGTCCGTCGGGGGGAGACGCTGGGCATCGTGGGCCGCAACGGTAGCGGCAAGAGCACCATCCTGAAGATGATCGCCGGAGTCACGGCCCCCACCAGCGGCACGGTGGTGGTGCGGGGCCGAGTATCCCCCCTCATCGAGTTGGGGGCTGGCTTCCACCCCGACATGACGGGGCGGGAGAACGTATACATGAACGCCTCCATCCTGGGCATGAGCAACCGCCAGATACGGGAGCGGTTCGACGACATCGTCGCCTTCGCCGAGCTCGGCGAGTTCATCGATGTGCCCGTCAAGCGCTACTCCTCGGGCATGTATGTGCGGCTCGGGTTCGCGGTGGCCGTCCACAGCGACCCCGACATCCTGCTGGTGGACGAGGTGCTGGCGGTAGGCGACCTGGCCTTCCAGGAGAAGTGTCTGGCACGCATGCGCCAGTTCCAGGAGCAGGGGGTGACCATTGTGCTGGTGAGTCACTCCCTGGAGCTGGTGAACCTGTTCTGTCAGCGCGCCCTCTGGCTGGACGGGGGCCGGGTGATGGCCGAAGGCCGCCCCGACGAGGTGACCCGGCTCTACGCCGAGAGCCTCTCTCGTTCCCCTTCCCCTGCCTAGCGCTGGGCGTAGGTGCCGTCGCCGCGGCTCAGCCAGGCCACGATACGGTCCACAGTGACGCGGGCCACATCGGTCTTGCGGTCGCCGTCGAAGTCGGCCGCCAGCCAGGTGGCCTGGGCGGCGGGGGCGATGTTGGCCGTCCAGGTCACGTAGGTGCCGTCGCCCCACGAGAACCAGGTCATGACCCGGTCGGGGGCCACGTGCAGCAGGTCGGCCAGGCCATCGCCATTGAAGTCGCCCACCAGCCAGGTGCCCCTCGAGACGTCGTAGGTGGCACGGAAGGCGACTGGCTGAAAGGCCCCGTTGCCCCGGTCCAGCCAGGTCTGCACGGTATTGGCCCCCGTGACCACGAATAGGTCCGTCAGGCGGTCGTTGTTGAAGTCACCCGCTACCCAGGGGCCGCCCGAGGGCGGGGCGGCATTGGCCGTCACCACCAGGTAGCTGCCGTTGCCCCAGTTGAGCCACAGCAGCACCCTGGCGATGCTGATGTTGGCCAGGTCGCTGAGACCGTCGCCATTGAAGTCGCCCACAAGCCAGGTCCCGCCCGGCGGCGGGATGGGGTTGGCCGGCCAGGGCAAGTAGGTCCCATCGCCCCAGTTGAACCAGGTCACTGCCCGGTCGCTGCCTATGTAGACCACGTCCGTCAGATTGTCAGCGTTGAAGCGTCCCGTCAGCCAGACGCCCTGCGAAGGGACGACATTGCCCTGCCAGGGCAGGTAGGTGCCGTCGCCCCACGAGAACCAGGTCACCACCCGGTCGGGGGCCACGTGCAGCAGGTCGGCCAGGCGGTCGCCGTTGAAGTTGCCCGCCAGCCAGGTGCCCTGGGAAAGGGGATAGGGCGCAGGGAAGTTGCGCTGGCTGAAGCTGCCATCGCCCTGGGACAGCCAGGTAGACAGGACGGTGTCGCTGCTGGCGGCAGCCAGATCGCCACGGGCATCGCCGCTGAAATCGGCGGCGTTCCAGGAGCTCATGGGCAGGCCGGGCACCACCGTCAGCGTCACCGTCACCTCGGCCGAGCCACCGTAAAGGGAGCGGATGCTGACCCGTCCGAAGTAGGTCCCCGGCCCCAGACCCTCGGCCGATGCCCTCACTGCCAGGCTGGAGACCCGGCCCCCCAGGTCGCTCCCCAGGGATATCCCTTCGATGCGGGATAGCTGCAGCCAGGGAACGTCGGCGGTGGCATACCAGGCGAAGACGCCGGTGCCCGGGTTGGACACGGTGATGTTGACCCAGTCCGATGAGAGGCCCGACACCGCTCGCAGGTTGATGCTGCCGGGAGAGGCGGCCGCCGTGGGCAGTCCCAGCAAGGCCCCCCGGTTCGCTCGGGGGACGGTGGGGTCGATGGCCCCGGTGGTCGATACGGCCGATGTGCCGCCGCTGCCGGTGGCGGTGGGGCTGGGGGTAGCCGTCGGCGTGGCCGTAGGAGTGACGGTGGGGGTGGCCGTCGGCGTCGGGGTCGGCGTGGACGTGGGCGTGGGCGTAGCCGTAGCCGTCGGCGAAAGGATGGGAGTGGGGATGTCCATGCCCGCGCAGCCCAGGCCGCGGGCGCAGTTGAAGAAGCGGCTGGTATCGCTGAAGGCCGGCTGGGTGTAGTCGGGCAAGGCCGCCTGCAGCGGCGTCCAGAGGGGCCGGCCTCCCCAGACGGGCGGATAGGCCATGCAGCCGTAGACCAGCTCCTGATAGGGGTAGTTGCCCCGGTTGTCGGCGGCGCCGTCCGGATTGGGGTCGCAGCCCTTGTAGGGCGGCCTGGGGAAGGGGAAGTCAGGGTTGCGGGGGTGATTAACGAAGGCGAAGCCGTTGTAGCTCCAGACAGCGAAGTACCAGTTCTCCACCACCCGCGGGTCTCGCTCCCCCACGATGGGGTTGAACTCGGGTGCCAGGTTCCACTTCTGGGCCAGGATCAGGGCCCCCCGGGCGATGTTGAAGGCGTAATGCCCCCCTATGAGGGCCTGCTCCATGGTGGGCGGGTGAGAGCGGGGCGGCGAGCCCGGCGGCGGCTGCATGCCCGAGGTCACCTGCATGATGCCGTAGCCGCAGTCGAAGGAGACCAGGGCCGGCCCCACATCTCCCGGGTTCACCATGGGGTGCAGGCTCGCCTGGGACCACCCGCTCTCGATCCAGCCGATGGCCTTGAGAAGGGTGGGCGGGATGTAGGGCGGCACGGTGCGGCTGGAGCCGGCGCTGCGGGGGCCCGTCTCCAGGGGAGGCAGCCCGAAGCCGGGCAGCTCGGGGAAGAGCTGGTTGAATCCCGCCAGCTCGAAGACAGGGGCATAGGCCCAGGGGTAGTCCTTGTGCTCATAGGCCTGGATATATTCGAAGGCGTTGGGATCGGGATTGATGTCCAGGGCGCAGGCTGGCACGTTATGGTTGGCGAGGGCGGGCCGCCACGTCCCCCCCAGCAACAGCAGGGGGGCGAGGAGGCCCAGCGTCGCCAGCAGCAGCCACCGCATCAGAGGCGTCCACGCGCCCAGCCCACCACCTCCACCTCCCCCGAGAGGGACAGGGGGGCCTGACGGCCGTCCCGTCCCACCGTCACCAGGGCGGGCGTTCCTGGGTTGCTGATGGTGCCTGTGTAGTAGTAGCAGACCAGGCTGGACCCGTCGGGTGCCCAGACCAGAGGCTGGAGGAAGCCCCGCTGCAGCGAGATGAGGTCGCGGGCCGCCCCCTGCTGGAAGAGGACGACGCGGCCGGGCTGGCCGCCGGCAGGGGCCAGGCCGAAGGCGACGGCGCTGGCGTCGGGCAGCCAGGCGGGCCGCAGGGCCGGCTGGCCTCCCGTAGGCAGCTCGACCACGCTGCGGTCCCCCAGATCGGTCAGATAGGCCTTGAAGGTGGAGGAGCCAGTGAAGGCCAGCCGCGCGCCATCGGGAGAGAGGGCCAGGTCGCGGGCCGGCTCCCCAGCCAGCGTCACCACCGTGGCTATCTGCCCCGACTGGAGGTCGTAGGACTTCAACACCGACTGCCCCGTCTGCTGCGATACCTCGGACCAATAAATATAACGCCCGTGGGCACCGGCCAGGGTCAGGGAAGCGGCACCGCTGGCAGCGGCGATGACCCGGGGCTCCGTCGTGCCCCCCTGGTCCACCCGCACCAACTGGGGAGCATCGGCAGTGCTGCGACGGGCGAAGACCGCGCTGCCATCGGCGGCCCATAGGACGCCGCCGCGCAGGTCTATCTCCGTCGCCTGGCGGGAGGGGGAGCCGCCCTCCAGGGACGCCACCCACAGCTCCGCCTGGCGACGGTCGTCGCGGGCGCCCCGGGGCAAAACAACGTAGGCCACCCGCCGACCGTCGGGAGAAAGGGCCGTGCGCGCCCCCCACCCCTCGGCATGTTCGATGGTCAGCACCGTCCGCGAGCGGGAGGGATCGCGAGGATCCACCAGGCGCAGGGTGTCGGCGTTCTGGCCGAACTCCTGCACCAGCATGAGGGAGAGCTCCGCGCCCAGCGTGGGGCTGGCAGACGCGGCGGGGGTGGAGCCTGCGGGTGCGGTAGCTCCTCCGCCCGGCGGCTGCACCCCCTGGGGCCTGCCCTCGCCGCAGGCCAGCGCCAGCGAGACTAGCAGGACGAGGGCGCAGCCGGCCCACCAGCCGGTGAGGGCCGCCCGGAGCGCGGGGGGGCGTCCCGGGACATGCATTGCCCACATTTTATGCACATGGGGCTGCCGGAGCCAACCGTCTGCTTGACTGGTTTCAGGCCATTTTCAGGCGGGGAGTGCGCGGCCAGACGGCCACGTCGCCGGCTCGCCAGATGGGGAGGCCTGCCTCGCCATCGTCCCCGGGCAGGCCGTCGCCCCATTCCCGGCGGAACGGCTCCAGGCCCTCCGGCCACAGCTCGTGCGGGGGCCGCGGCTCCAGATTCAGGCGGACGACGCTGCCGCGGTGGACGGCCAGGGCCAGCCCCGCCCGTCGCAGCCGCAGGCCGAGACAGATTTCGGCCCAGGGTCCTGCCCCTCCCTGCAACAGCGCCCAGTCGCGACGCACCAGCAGGCAGGCGGGGAAGAGGGCCTCCACCGTCACAGGGACCTGGGGGCTGCCGGCCAGCCCCAGGCGGGGACGAGGCAGGGCATCCTCGCCGAAGGTCACGCCCTCCAGGAGCTTCCCGTCAGGGCAGAGGAGCAGGGGGGAGACGGCGCCCACCGAAGGCTCCCGCTCCAGCAGGTCCACCAGAGGCTCCAGCCAGCCCGGGAGGGCCTCGGCCCACGGCCTCAGGTAGAGGACATAGGGACGGGTGGGATCGGACTCCCGGAGCGCAGCGCGGAGGTCGTCTGCCCCGGGGCCTCCCCCCGTCGCCCGGAGCGACTCGTAGCCCGGGGGCGTCCACCGCTCCAGCGCCTCCAGCCGATGCCCGTCCGAGGGGGCCAGGAGGACGATGCTCACCTTTCCAGAGCCGCTCACCAGGGCGGCCACCTCGCGCTGGAAGCGCTGCAGTCCGAACTCTTCCGCCCGCCTGCGGGCCCCCTCCGCCAGTCGCCGTCGCTCCCCCTCGTCCCGGGCCAGGCGCAGGGTCAGCTCCACCAGCCCGTCCAGAGACTCGAAAAGGTAGCCGCTCTCGGCGTGCACCACCGTCTCGGCCGGGCCGCCCGAGGCATAGACTACCGGCACCGCCCCCGCCGCCATGGCCTCGAGCACGGTGATGCCGAAGTGCTCCTGGGCCGCGGGGTCCTTCACCGTCAGGCCGGTGGCGTGCCAGTAGATGGCGGCGCGGGCGTAGAGGTCCAGCAGCTCCTGGCGGCCCGGGTTGGCACGAACCTCGATGGGGTAGCCGGCAGCCTCCCGCTGCAGCAGACGGGCATAGGCCTCCTCGACGGCGTCGACGGTGGACCCCGCCAGTACCAGCCGCCAGCCCTCCAGGCCACGACGGCAGAGGTCCTTGAAGGCCTGCACCATGGCCAGGTGCCCCTTATCGGCCCGCGGCGAGGGCAGGGCGAAGCGGCTCACATGCAGCACCAGAGGCTCCTTCTGACCGGGGCGGATGGCCCCGTTGTCCACCGGCGGGTAGATGACGGCCACGTCGTCGGTGCCGTAGCGCTGGCGCACGTGCTCGGCGGTGTAGCGGCTGTTGGCGATGTGCACGAAGCCCCGGCCGTCGAGGGGCACAAAGGGGAAGAAGACGATGTTGTAGCGCCTGGGCGTGGGCGCCGGACGGATGTCGTCGTTGCAGGCCGAGACCCAGATATCGTAGTCGGCCTCCATGCCCGGCCGGTAGTGCAGAACGCGGATTCCCTCCAGCTCTATGCCCAGTTGCTGGCGGAACCACCGTGGCGAGCGCAGGGGGGCCTCCGGGGGCAGCAGCAGGTCGACACGGTAGTAGGGTGCTAGGGCCTGCAGGAACTGGAGGACGTGGACAGCACCGCCCCCCACCGTCCAGGCGTATTCGCCGTAGCAGCCGAGACGCAGGCGCCGCACCGGCCCTTCCTCTCCCGGCCCCCGTTCCACGGGCGGGCGGGGCAGGGACAGGGAGGGGAGGCGGACGTCCAGGGGAGCGGTGAGGAGTCGCCAGCGCAGGCTGCCCGGGGGGGCCACCGTCCGCAGGAGACGTCGCACCCCCTGCAGGAGGCGATAGCCTCGGGACGACTCCACCTGGGCCAGGCGGCGGCGCAGGGCCTCCACCTCGCCCTCCAGGGCCGCCAGGCGGCGCCTGAGCGCCTCCAGCTCATCGGTGGGCTTCCCTTCCATGCCTCGAGGGGTATTCTATCAGTAGCTGCGGAGCTACCTCCCCGCCCGCACGGCGGGGTCGTGGCGCCCGGCCACAGGGTGTCGCCGCATGTCCTGGCCGCGAGTGGCTGTCGTCGTCCTCAACTGGAACGGGCTGGAGGACACCGTCCGCTGCCTGGAGTCCCTCTTTCGCATCTCCTACCCCAACTACTACGTCATCGTGGTGGACAACGGCTCGGCCAACGACGAAGCGGGCGCCCTCAGGGGGCGCTTCGGGGAGCGCATCGTCCTCATCGCCAACGACCGCAACTACGGCTTCACCGGCGGCTGCAACATAGGCGCCGCCCGTGCCCTGGAGCTGGGCTGCGACTATCTTCTGCTCCTGAACAACGATACCGTCGTGGCACCCGACTTTCTGGAGGAGTTGGTGAAGGCAGCGGAGGCCCTGCCCGATGCCGCTGCCCTCTGTCCCAAGGTCTACTTTCTGGACTGGCCGGAAGTCATTTACTCGGCCGGGGGGCAGGTGAACCTCTGGCTGGGGCGCTCGCGCCAGATAGGGCGGGGACAGCCCGACCGCGGCCAGTTCGACCGTTTGCGCCCCTGTGACTACGCCGATGGCTGCTGCATGCTCATTCCCCGTCGCGTGTGGGAGCTGGTGGGCCCCCTGGACGACGAGTATTTCACCTACTGGGAGGAGACCGACTGGTGCTTCCGGGCACGGGAGCGGGGGCTGCGCTGCTACTACGTGCCTACGGCCCGCGTCTGGCACAAGGCGGCCCGCTCGGTGGACCCCGACCCCCGCTTCTACTACTTCTTCCGTCGCAACGCCATCCTCTTCCTGCGCAAGCGAGGCAGGCCTTATCACCTGCTCACGGCCCTGGCCTATCACTACCTGGTGCTGGCGCCCTGGTTCCTGTTGCGGCACCCTGGGCGCTGGCGCCGCGCCTTCGCTGAGGCGCGGGCGCTCCTCTTTCACCTGCGGCGTCCGGCGACGGGCGGCTAGCCAAGGCCCAGCAGTCCGGCCACGTGCCGGGCGATGGCCAGGCACGAGGTCAGACCCGGCGACTCGATGCCCCCCAGGTGGACATAGCCGCGGTCGTGCCAGATGAGGAAGTCCTGCGGCGGCCCACCGGGCCGCTGCAGCTTGGGGCGGTAGCCCACCTGTCCGGGCGCCAGGTCTTCCGGGCGCAGGTCGGGGTAGAAGGCCCGCCCCGCCTCCAGGAAGCGCTCGCGGGCCGTGTCGTCGTTGCGAAAGTCCAGAGGCGCCCCCTCCGGCAGCCACTCGGTATCGGGCCCCAGATGCACGTTGCCGTCCAGGTCGATGCCCACATGGATGCCGGCGCCGGTGCGGTCGCTGTTGGGCAGAGGATAGATCAGGTGCCGCAGCCGCGAGGCCTTTTCTCGGTCCACCAGGTCGTAGTAGCGCCCGCGGTTGAAGCAATGGCGGAAGGGCGGGTTGTGAGGGCCGCCGTCGGGGTCGTAGCCCAGGAGGGCGCCCACCCGGTCGGCATGGAGGCCGGCGGCGTTCACCACCCGCGCCGCCGCCAGCTCGCCCTCGTCGCCGTCGGGGCCGCGATAGAGGATGCGGAAGCCTCCATCGGCCCTGGTCAGGCCGATGACCTCGTGGCGGAAGGCGACGAGGGCACCGTGTGCCTGGGCCTCCTGCAGCAGCGACCGCATCAGCCCCATCTGGTCGACGATGCCCGAACTGGGGGAGAAGAAGGCGCCAGCGCAGCGCAGGTGTGGCTCGAGACGCGCCACCTCCGCTGGCGTGAGCATCTCCAGGCCAGGGGCACCGTTGCGACGCCCCTGCTGCAGCAGGGCCTCCAAGGCCGGCAGCTCCTCCTCGCGGCGGGCGATGACCAGCTTTCCCAGGCGGCGGTGGCGCACGCCGTGGGCCTCCGCCCAGGCGTACAGCAGGCGGTTGCCCTCCACGCAGAGGCGTGTCTTCAGCCAGTCAGGAGGGAAGTAGAGGCCGGCATGGATGACGCCCGAATTGTGGGAGCTGTTCTCCAGCCCGTAAGTGTGGTGCCGCTCCAGCAGGGCGACGCGGCAGCGAGGGGCGAGGGTGGCAGCCACTGCCAGGCCCACCACCCCCGCCCCCACCACGGCCACGTCCACGTCCGGTGCCAGGTCCGGGGGGGCCATCGTCATTTGCCAAGGATAGGGGAGGGCCACATAGCAGGCAAGGGCAGGGACTGGTATGCTATCGTCGATTAGGTCAGCGAGTAGACCAGCGGGGCGCTGCCCCGTCCCCTGCTCCCGGTGCGCCCATGCAGGCCGACTTCGAGGTGCCCGTATACCCCACGCCCAGGGCCAAGCGCCTGCTGGACGTGAGCGTCGCCATCCTCCTGATGGCAGTCCTGTGGCCCATCTGGCTGCTGGCCTGCGTACTCATCAAGCTGGACTCGCCCGGGCCAGTGCTGCTGCGCCAGAAGCGAGTAGGCAAGGACGGGCGCATCTTCACCTTCTACAAGTTCCGCACCCTGGCGGAGGGTGCCGAGGACGACCTGAACGAGCGGCTGCCGCGGGGCGACCTGCGGCAGCAGCTCCTCAGCCCGCCGGGCCCCAATCGCCGCGCCCGTCCCATCGGCCGCGTGCTGCGGGTCACCACCGTGGACGAGTTGCCCCAGTTGCTGAACGTGTTGCGGGGGGACATGAGCCTCGTAGGCCCCCGGCCCGATGTGCCCGAGATCGTGGCCCTCTGGCCTCCCCACTACCACCAGCGACACAAGGTGAAGCCAGGCATGACCGGCCTGGCCCAGGTCAACGGCCGCTCCGACCTCACCTACCACGAGAAGATCATGTTCGACCTAGACTACGTGCGCTACCACCCCCTGCGCCGCGACCTGATGATCCTGCTGCGGACGGTGGGGCTGGTGCTCAGCAAGCGCGGCGCCCGCTGAGGGGCGGTGGACTGCCATGACGGCCGTGCGAGGGCTGGCGCAGGCCCGGGTCTCGCCCCTGGCCCTGGAGGTGGCGGGCGCCGCGGCCCTGGCCCTCGTCCTGGCGTTGCCGGTGGCCTTCGCCGCCCGCCTCGCGTCGCCAGAGGCTGTATGGGCCGCTGTCGCCCTGGGCGCAGCCTGCTTCGGCGCGGTGTGCCTGGCCCTGGAGCGCAGGCCACTGCTGCCCGTGGGCGCCTTCCTGCTCTGGGTGGCTACCCAGCGGACAGCGGCCGCCCTGGTGGCACCCCACGCCGAGGGCGAGGCCGTCCAGGCCCTCCTGGCATACAAAGAGGCCATGTATCTCGCCCTGCTGGCGGCAGGGCTGACGGCGGCGACCCGCAGGGCACTGGCTGGCCAGCGCCTCGCCCTCACCTGGCCCGACCTGCTGGCCCTGGCCTTCCTGGCGCTGGTGGGCCTCCACTTCCTGGTCTCCAGCGCCCCGTTCGAAGACCGACTGACCTATCTCCGGCGCTGGTGGGCGCCCTGTCTCCTCTATCTGGCTGGCCGCCTCCTCTGGCCCGATGGCGTCGCCTGGCGACGGGCAGCCGTGGCGTTTCTGGCGTTGATGGCAGCCGTGGCCGCCTTCGGCCTGGTGGAGCGATTTGTCCTGCCACCGTCCTTCTGGACCTCATCGGTGCCATCGGTAGACCTCTATCGCAGGCTGGCGGAGGCGGGCGCTATCCCCCCCGACTGGGTGTTCGTATACCGGGGCCTGCCGGACGGCGTGCTGGTGTCGCTACCCCTGGAGGTGCCTGTGCGGCGTCTGGTCTCCACCTTCGTGGAGCCCACCACCCTGGCCTTCGCCCTGGCCCTGGCAGTGACGCTGACGTCGGGGCTGATGCTGGCGGCCCGCGGCCGGGGACGATGGGCCTGGGCCGCCGTCTTGCCGCTGCTGGCGGCCGCCCTCCTGTTCACCACCGGACGGGGCGGAGTGCTGGCCTCCCTGGCGGGAACGGGCCTGTCGGCGGCGACATGGGCCGGTCAGGCCTGGCGGCGCCGGGCGAGGACGTCAGGGCGTGCCCTCGGCGCCTTCCTGGCCCCGCTGGTGGTCCCGGCCCTGGTCGGGGCAGCGCTGGCGTCGGGACTGGCCGTCTTCTCGGCCTCTCACCTCCCCGCCCGCGCTCAGGTGGAGGACTTCCTGCTTTGGTCGGCCAATATGCCGCCGCCCCAGGCCATCCCGGGGACCCCCGAAGGGGCCATCGCTGGCAGCCCTCCCCCCGCCTTCGACCATCCGCCCGGCAGCGCCGCCGAGGGGGCTTCGAGGCACCTGCAGGGACTCAGGGAGGGGCTGGAGGAGGCCCTCCGCTCGCCCCTGGGCCGGGGCCTGGGACAGGCAGGGGTCTGGAGCGAGGCGCCGGAGGTGGGAGGGGAAAGCACCATCGGCGCCATGGCCGCCCAGCTGGGCCTGCCCGGGCTCTTGCTGTGGGCCGCCTTCGCTGTGGCCCTCGTCGTGGGCCTCGTCGGCGCCGGCCTGCGCCAGGAGGGAGACCTGTCTGCCCTGGTGGTGGCGCTGGGTTGGGCGCACCTGGGGCTGCTGGTGGCGTCCTGGTTCACCGAGTCGGCCTCGGGAGTGACGGGGGTGGCGCCCTACTTCCTGCTAGGCGGGTGGGCGCTGGCCACCTGGGGGCCGAGGGCATGGCTGTCGCTCCCCCGGGGGAGGGGAGTGGCTTGAGGGTCCTGTTCATCACGCCGCAGCCGCCCTGGCCAGCCCGTGGGGGCGGCCTCATCAAGACCCGTGCCCTGGTGGAGCACCTGCAGCGCTGGGCACGGGTGGAGGTGGTCTGTCTCGCCGGTCTGGCCGCCCAGAAGGGAGAGGCGCCTCTTCCACGGCCCCGCGGCCTGGGCAGCTTCCTGCGCAGCCTGGCGCTGGGCCTTCCCCTGAGCGTCTACCGCAACTGGAGCGCGACGGTGGCGTGGCAGGTGCGGGGCCTGCTGGAGGGGGGCTTCGACGCCATAGTCGCCGACCACATATACTCCGCCGCCTACGTCCCGGACGACTTCACGGGGCGGCGGCTGCTACACCTCCACAACGTCGAGAGCCTGATGTGGCGGCGCGAGGCGCAGCTGGAGCGCGACCCGCTGCGACGCTGGGCAGTGGCCCTGGAGGCTCGCAGGCTGCGCCGCTACGAGGCGGCCCAGGTGCGGCGCTTTCACCGGGTCTTCGTCGTCTCCGAGGAGGAGCTTCGGGAGCTGCTGGCCCTGGGACTGCCGGAGGGGCGGGCAGGCGTCCTGCCCAACGTCCCCGCACCGGGCCTGCTGGGGCGTCCCCCCCTGCGCTATCAGGAGGCGGAGCCGCGGGCCGTCTACCTGGGCACTCTCTCCTGGCGGCCCAATCAGCGGGGCCTGCGCCTCTTCCTGACGGAGGGCCTGCCGCACCTGCAGCGGTTGCTTCCCGGTTCGACCCTGACGGTGGCAGGCAACGGCCCTCCCGCCTGGCTGTCCTCCCTGGCCCGCTCCCGCAAGGGGGTGGAGCTGATCGGGGCTGTGGACGAGGATGGGGAAGAGGCCCTCTACCGCTCGGCGCGGGCATTCCTGGAGCCGGTGCTGGGGGGCGCCGGCACCAAGGTCAAGGTCCTCAACGCCCTGGCCAGGGGCCTGCCGGTGGCCGCCACCCCCGATGGTGCTCGCGGGCTGCAGGTGCTCCCGGGGCGACACCTGCTCGTGGCCGAGGGGCCCCGAGAGCTGGCAGAGGCGGTGGCCCGTCTGCTCTCCTCGCCTGCCCTATGGCAGGAGCTGGCCGAGGCGGGCCGGGAGCTGGTGCAGAGGCTGTATGTGCCCGACGTGGCCTTCCGCCCCTTGCTGGAGGAGTTGGGCCTGTGACGAGGCGAGTGTCGCTGCTGGGAGTGCGCATCGACCTGGCGTCGCGACGCCAGGTGCTGGAGCTGGTGGGGGAGCGGCTCCGCGAGCCTGGCTCTGGCCTCTTGTGGGCCGTCACCGTCAACGCCGAGTGCCTGGCCATCGCTGCTGCCGACCCCCTCTATCGTTGTGCCATCAATGGCGCTGGCCTCAACCTGGTGGACGGGGCCGGCGTGGCCCTGGCCCTGGCCCTGAAGGGGGTCGACAACGTTGAGAGGCTGCCCGGGGCGGAGCTGGTCTGGGATCTGGCGGGGATCTGCGCGGCCGAGGGGGCGCGCCTGTTCCTGTTGGGGGCCACTCCGGCGGTGCTGGCCGAGGCCTCGCGGAGGCTGCTGGAGCGCTTCCCACGTCTGGCGGTAGACGGCTTTGCCCCGCCCTTCTCGCCCAGCCACCGCTTCCCGGCAGAGGTGGAGCGGGAGATCCTGGGACGCATCCGCCGCTCCGGTGCCCGGGCCCTGTGCGTGGCCCTGGGCATGCCCAAGCAGGAGCTGTGGTGCTGGGAGCACCGTCGGCGGTTGGAGGCCTTGGGGGTCGAGGTGGCGGTGGGGGTAGGAGGCGCCCTGGACTACATCGCCGGGCGGATGCCGCCGCCGCCGCGGCCGGTGCGGGCGCTGGGGCTGGAGTGGTGCTACCGGCTGGCCAGAGAGCCCCACCGACGCCTGGGCCGTCAGGCGACGCGCCTGCCCCGTTTTCTCGCCCTCGCCCTGGCCGAGGCCCTGCGGGAGCGCCTGCAACCCTCGACAGGGCGACGGCCCCTCTGCTAACATCCAGGTTGGGCCGGGGTGTAGCTCAGCCTGGCAGAGCGCACGGTTCGGGTCCGTGAGGTCGGCGGTTCAAATCCGCCCACCCCGACCATCCCCCCATCGGAACCTCCTCGCCTGTCCCGTCGTATGACTTCTGCAGGCGGCGAGGGCTTGCACTTGCGCCCGACACCCTGTATAAAAGGCGGGCGGTCAAGGAGGGAGGCCGAGAACCTTATGGTCAACGAGCTGGAGCAACGTTCCCTTCTGCGTCAGCAGACGGAGCTGGCCATTCGCCTGGCCCGGGAGGGCCGCTGGGAGGAGGCGGCCCTGGTGAACCGGGCCATCGTGGAGGCGTTCCCTGAAGAGGTAGAGGCCTACAACCGTCTGGGGAAGGCCCTCCTGGAGCTGGGACGCTACGCCGAGGCCCGCGAGGCCTACACGCGCGCGCTGGAGCTGGACCCCCACAACGCCATCGCCCGCCGCAACCTCTCCCGCATCCACCTGCTGGAGGCGGAGGGGACCAAGTCCGCCGGCGGGGCGCCACGGGCCCGCAAGCTGCCGCCCGAAATGTTCATCGAAGAGATGGGCAAGACCTGCGTCACCACCCTGATGCGGCCCAACCGAGAGGCAGCGGCCCGCCTCTCGGCCGGCGACGAGGTCTTCCTGCGCCCCGAAGGCGGTTCTCTGCTGGTGCTGGGGCCCGATGGCGAGGGCCTGGGCGAGGTCGAGCCTCGCCTCGCCCAGCGACTGGTCCGCCTCATGGAGGGCGGCAACCGCTACGTGGCGGCCATGAGCAGCCTCACCGATACCGGCGACGTGAGGATATTCATCCGCGAGGTGTTCCAGCACCCCAGCCAGGCGGGGAAGCCCTCCTTCCCGCCTCAGCGCAGCGCCGAGACCTTCCGCCCCTATACCAAGGAGCGGCTGGTGCGACAGGACAGCTACGATGAGCTGGTGCTGGACGAGGAGCTCATGGAGGAGGCGGAGGAGGAATGGGTGGAAGAGGCGTCGCGCCTCGGCGCCCTCTCGGCCTCGGGCCTGGCCGGCGACGACCTGGGCGACGAGGAGGGGCAGGAGGACGAGGGTCTGGAGGCTGACGAGGAGGAGTCCCCCTGACCTCCCCCTCCTGAGGGCCGCTATCGACCCGCCCCGACGGGGGGCGCGACCATGAAGCCCCTGGTAGTAGCCCGTGGCGTCGTCAAGCGCTACGGCGCCTTCACGGCTGTGGACGGAGTCTCCTTCCAGGTGATGGAGGGGGAATGCTTCGGCATCCTGGGGCCCAACGGGGCCGGCAAGACCACCCTGGTGCGGCTGATGGCCTCCCTTTCTCCCCTGACGGCCGGCCAGATAACGGTGGACGGGCTGGACGTGTCCCGCCAGGGGCGACAGGTGAGGGCGCGCATCGGCCTGGTCCCCCAGCACGACAACCTGGACCCGGAACTGACAGCCTGGCAGAACCTGCGGGTCTTCAGCCGCTACTTCGGCGTCCCCAAGGCGGTGGCGGAGGAGCGGGCCGGCGAGCTGCTGGACTTCTTCCACCTGCGGGAGCGGGCGCGGCAGAGGGTGGAGACCCTCTCGGCCGGGATGCGCCGGAGGCTCATCATCGCCCGCGCCCTCATCAACGCCCCCCGCCTGCTGGTGCTGGACGAGCCCACCACTGGCCTCGACCCGCAGGCGCGGCACCTGCTCTGGCAACGGCTGCGCCAGCTCAAGACCCAGGGAGTGACCATGGTCCTGACCACCCACTACATGGAAGAGGCGGAGCAGCTCTGCGACCGCCTCATCATCGTCCACGAGGGTCGGGTGCTGGCCGAGGGCAGCCCCCAGGCGCTAGTGGAGCGCTACGCCGGCCGAGAGGTGGCCGAGGTGCACCTGGCCCCCTTTCAGGACGAGGCCCCCGTCCTCTCGCGCCTGACGGGCGCCTCTGGCCTCGTCTGGGAGCGGGCCGGCGATGTCCTGTTCATCTACGCCCGCGACAGCGACGGCCTCGATCCTGCCCTGCTGAGGGGCATGGGCGAGAGGGTCGTCCTGCGCCGCGCCAACCTGGAGGACGTCTTCCTGCGCCTGACGGGGAGGGGATTGGCCGAATGACCCTGGCCCTGGCCCGGCCCGACCTGTCGCTACGGGCGCTGCGACTCTGGCAGCGCAACTGGGACGTCCTGCGCAACACCTGGCTGGAGGAGCTGGTATGGCCCTTCGTGGAGCCCCTGGTGACCTTGCTGGCCCTGGGGGTGGGGCTGGGCCGCATCGTCCAGCTGCCGGGGGACGAGAGCTACCTGGAATTCGTGGCGCCGGGGCTCCTGGCCATCTTCCCCATGTGGGCAGCCACCAGCGAGGCGGGCTGGTCGTCCTACTTCCGTCTGGAGAGCGAACGCATCTTCGATGCCGTCATGGCCACGCCCCTGTCGGTGGACGACATCACCACCGGCGAGGTGCTCTGGGCAGCCACCCGTGGCCTCATCAGCACCCTCTTCATCCTGGTGGTCATCGCCGCCTTCGGGACGGTGGCCTCGCCCCTGGCGTTGCTGGTGCCCCTGGCGGCGGTGCCGGCCTGCCTCTTCTTCGCCGCCATAAGCCTCTGCAACACGGCCGTGGCGCGGTCGGTCCGCTCCCTGAACTACTTCTTCGTCCTCTACATCACGCCCCAGTTCTGGCTGTCGGGGGCCTGGTTCCCGCTGGAGGAGCTGCCGGAATGGGCGCAGCGCCTCTCTTGGTGGGTCCCTTCGGCCCACGCCGCCGAGCTGTTCCGGGGGCTGGTGCGGGGCGGGCTGGAGTGGGGCCATATGGGTCACCTGGCCTGGCTGGCTGTGGCCGCCCTCCTCTTCTACGCCCTGGCCCTCTTGCTCATGCGGCGGCGGCTGGTGCGCTGATATACTCGGCCTGTGAGACCTGTCATCGGCATCCCGCTCTGGAAGGCTCCTGCTGGCGAACGCTTCGCCCATTACGAGGAGAGCGTGCGTTGGGCCGGCGGCCTGCCCCGCCGCCTCCCGCCAGGGGAGGGACTAGAGGGCATACACGGCCTCCTCATCACCGGCGGGGTGGACGTTGACCCCTCCCTTTACGGCGAGCGGCCCCACCCAAGGACCCAGCGCCCCAATCAGGAGAGGGACAAGCACGAACTGGCGCTCCTGAGGGAGGCCCTATCCCGAGGCCTGCCGGTGCTGGGGGTCTGCCGCGGCCACCAGCTCCTGAACGTGGCCCTGGGCGGGAGGCTGCTGCAGCACATCGAGGACGGCTCTCACGAGGCGGGGGAGGACGGCTCCTCGGCCTGGCACCCGGTGCGCCTGCTGGCGGGCGGCCTGCTGCGGGAGCTTTACGAGCGCGAGGAGGTTTGGGCCAACTCCCGCCACCACCAGGCGGTGACGCCCGACCGCCTGGCGCCGGGCCTGAGGGCGCTGGCCCTCTCGCCCGAAGGCATGGTGGAGGCGGTGCAGGTGGAGGGCCACCCCTGGGCGGTGGGGGTGCAGTGGCACCCGGAGCGCCCCGAGATGTGGGGCGAGGGGCCGCAGCCGGAGGGCCCCATCGCCGCCGCCGCGCCTCTCTTCGCCGCCTTCATCGCCGCCTGCCGCCAGCCAGCGTGAGATGCAGGCGCTCAGAGGGTATCATAGGAAGTGTGCATGCGCTCTTTCGTCGCCTCTGGCAGCTGATTTCGGTCCGGCACCCCACCCAGCGACAGCGAGCGAGGTGAGTTAGATGGTCTCGGAGCAGGTAGCGCGGGAGATAAGGCCCGTACGCATCGAGGAGGAGATGCGGGCCGCCTACCTCGACTACGCCATGAGCGTCATCGTCTCCCGCGCCCTCCCCGACGTGCGCGACGGCCTCAAGCCCGTCCAGCGGCGCATCCTCTACGTCATGCAGGAGCTGGGCCTGCGCCCGGGCCAGCCCTACAAGAAGAGCGCCCGCATCGTGGGCGAGGTGCTGGGCAAGTACCACCCCCACGGCGACGATCCGGTCTACGAGGCCATGGTGCGCCTGGCCCAGCCCTTCACCATGCGCTATCCCCTGGTGGACGGCCAGGGCAACTTCGGCTCCATCGACGATGACCCCCCGGCGGCCATGCGCTACACCGAGGCCCGCCTGGCGGCCATAGCCGAGGAGATGCTGGCCGACATCGACAAGGAGACGGTGGACTTCGTCCCCAACTTCGACGACTCCCTCAAGGAGCCGGTGGTCCTGCCGGCCCGGCTGCCCAACCTGCTGGTCAACGGCGCCTCGGGCATCGCCGTGGGCATGGCCACCGACATCCCGCCCCACAACCTGAGCGAGGTGTGCGACGCCGTCATCCACCTGCTGGACAAGCCCGACGCCACCACCGAGGAGCTGACGCGCATCGTCCGTGGCCCCGACTTCCCCACCGGCGGCATCATCTTCCGCTACGAGAAGGTGAAGGTGCCGGGGCCCGACGGCCAGCGAGTGGAGCGGCGCATCGACGCCATCGGCCACGCCTACGCCGAGGGCAAGGGACGCATTCTGATGCGGGCGCGGGCCCACATCGAGCCCCAGCCCAGGGGAGGCCACCAGATAGTGGTCACCGAGCTGCCCTACCGGGTGGCCAAGGCGGCCCTGGTGGCCCGCATCGCCGAGCTGGCCCGCGAGCGACGCATCGAGGGCATCGCCGAGGTGAGGGACGAGTCGGACCGGGAGGGGCTGCGCATCGTCATCGAGGTCAGGCGCGAGGCCAACCCCCAGCAGGTGCTGGCCGCCCTCTACAAGCACACCCCCATGCAGACGGCCTTCAACGCCAACATGCTGGCCCTGGTGGACGGCCAGCCCCGCACCGTGGGCCTCAAGCGCATGCTGGAGGCCTTCATCGCCCACCGGCGAGAGGTGGTGCGCCGCCGCTCCCAGTTCGACCTGGAGCGGGCCAAGGAGCGGGAGCACATCCTGCAGGGGCTGCTCAAGGCCCTGGACCACCTGGACGCCGTCATCCGGGCCATCCGCGAGTCGGCCTCGGCCGACGAGGCCCGTCAGCGCCTCATGGGCCGCCCCTTCGGCCTGAGCGAACGGCAGGCACAGGCCGTCCTGGACATGCAGCTGAGGCGCCTGGCCCGGCTGGAGCGGCAGAAGCTGCAGGACGAGTATGCCGAGGTCATCAAGGAGATCGCCTACCTGGAAGACCTGCTGGCCAACCCCCGCAAGATCGACTTCGTCATCAAGGAGGAGATGCGGGAGCTGAAGAAGAAGTACGGCGACCCCCGCCGCACCCAGATCATCGACCAGGAGCCGGAGGAGGTCAGCGAGGAGGACCTGGTGCCCCACCAGGACGTGGTGGTGACCATCTCCGCCCGGGGCTACATCAAGCGCATGCCCCTGTCCACCTACCGCGCCCAGAGGCGGGGCGGCCGCGGCATCACCGCCATGCGCACCCGCGAGGACGACGCCGTGGCCCACCTGGTGGTGGCCGACACCCACGACAGCCTGGTCTTCTTCACCGACCGGGGGCGCTGCTTCCAGGTACGGGCCTACGAGATACCGGAGGAGTCGCGCCAGGCCCGCGGCCAGCCCGTCATCAACTTCCTCTCGGGCATGGAGCCGGGCGAGCGGGTGACGGCGGTGGTCCGCCATCCTCACGGCGCAGACCATGACTGCCTGGTGATGGCCACCCGCAGGGGGGAAGTAAAGCGCACCCCCCTATCGGAGTTCGCCTTTGCCGGCCGCCGTGGCCTGGTGGCCATGGACCTGGAACCGGGCGACGAGCTGGTGTCGGCACGGCTGGCCCGCGACGGCGACGACGCCGTGCTGGTGACGGCCCAGGGCAAGGCCCTGCGCTTCCCCGTCAGTTCCCTCCGCCAGGCATCGAGACAGTCCGGCGGCGTCCGCGGCATCAAGCTCTCCCCCGGCGATGAGGTGGTGGCCATGGACATCGCCCAGGACGGCGGCCACCTGCTGACCGTCACCGCTCGTGGCTACGGCAAGCGCACGCCCCTGGACCAGTACCCCCAGCAGGGCAGGGGCGGCCAGGGCGTCATCACCTACAAGGTCAGCGACCGCACCGGCCCGGTGGCCGCGGCGCGGGTGGTGCGGGGCGGGGACGAGGTGGCCGTGGCCTCCCAGGACGGCGTGATGCTGCGCACGCCGGTGGAGGAGATCTCCGTCCAGGGGCGAAGCACCCAGGGCGTACGGCTGATGGACCTCGCGCCCGGCGACGCCGTAGCCTGCATGGCTGTCGTCTCCCTGCGGGCGGGGGAAGCCCAGACCTAGGCCGCGGGCCTCGTCATGGGCGCCGACTTCGCCCGTGCCCTGGTCTCCTTCTTCGCCATCATCGACCCCATCGGCAACGTGCTGGTCTTCTACCTGCTGACGGCCCAACTGCCGCGGGCTCTTCAGGTGCGGGCGGCCACGGCCTCGGTGGTGGCGGCCTTTCTGCTGCTGGCGGTCTTCGCCCTGAGTGGGGAGCAGGTGCTGGACTTCATGGGCATCTCCGCCCAGAGCTTCCAGGTGGCTGCCGGGGCACTGCTGGTGCTGCCGGCCTACCGTATGGTGGAGCGAGGCCAGAGCCTGGAGGTCGCCGACGCCGATGGAGTGCGGACCGATGTGTTCCAGGTGGCGCTGGTGCCCCTGGCTGTGCCCCTCCTCTCGGGGCCGGGCGCCCTGGCCACCGCCGTCTCTCTCTCCCAGGATATGGGGGCGGGACTGACCATCGCCGCCGCAGCGGTGGTGTTCCTGCTGGCCTGGGCGCTCTTCGCCTGGGCCGAGGCAGTGTTCCGCCTCCTGGGGGAGTCGGCCCTGCGGGTGTTGACGCGGCTGGTGGGCGTGCTGCTGATGGCCATCGCTGTGGACTTCATTCTGGAGGGGGCGCGCACCTTCCTGGCCTAGTAGCCCCGCTGCGGGTCCACCACGTTGCGCAACGGCTCCCCGGCCAGATACCGTCGCAGGTTGTCGCAGAAGAGTTCTATCGCTCGCTCCATGTAGCGGGGAGTCCCGCCCGAGATGTGGGGCGTCAGCAGCACCTGGGGCAGCTCCCACAGGCCGCTTTCGGGCGGCAGAGGCTCCTGGCGGAAGACGTCCAGGACAGCGCCCGCCAGGTGTCCCGAGCGGAGGGCGTCCAGCAGGGCATCCTCGTCCACCACCGACCCCCGGGCCACGTTTATCAGCCGTGCGCCCCTCTTCATGGTCGCCAGCTCGCGGGGGCCGATGAGGCCCCGGGTCTCGGGGGTGAGGGGCACCGCCAGAACCAGATAGTCGGCCTCGGCCAGGAGCCGTTGCAACTGCGAGGGCGGCAACAGCAGGTCCACCTCGGGGGCATCGGGAGGGCGCTCCTGGGGGCGCTGGCAGGAACGGCGACAGGCCAGGACCCTCATTCCGAAGGCCTTGGCCAGGCGGGCCACCTCCCGCCCGATGGCCCCCAGACCGATGATGCCCACGGTCATCCCGTGCAGCCCTTCTGGCAGGTAGGGGCGCCAGGCCCGCTCCCGCTGGGCGGCCATGGCCTGGGGGAAGCCCTTGGCCAGGGCCAGCATGGCCCCCAGCACGTATTCGCCGATGGGGATGGCGTGGATGCCGCTGGCGGTGGTGACGGTGATGCCGCTGCCCAGGATGGGGCTCTCCAGCAGCCGGTCGACCCCGGCGCTGGTGAGCTGCAGCCAGCGCAGCTTGGGCGCCATCTGGGGCAACTCAGGCGGCACGATGGGGCTGCTCAACAGCACCTCCGCCTCTCCCAGCACCGACAGGAGCGAGCGTCGGGCCGCCTCCGCGTCCTCGTGGGCCGGCTCCTGGCTCTCTCGGTAGACGACGTGGACGCGACGGCCGCCACGATAGGCCTGGCGCTGGGCCCGGTTGAGGACGCTGACGTGCAGGCGCCCGTCCACCGCCCGTATGCGCTCCAACAGCTCCGGGGCGATGTCCAGGGCGATGACCACGTTCACGGCGGACATCCTGCTGGCCCATTATAGCGACAGTCGGCGGCTGGGACGCAGGCGATACAATGGGCCTGTAGGGGTGTAGGCCATGACCGCGGCCCGCTATTTCGACCCGGCGGCACGGCCCAAGAGGACGGCGGCAGCTGCCTCGGTGGCCATCAACCTGGCCCTCATAGCCGTGGAGGGGGCGGTGGCCTTCGTCACCGGCTCGCTGGCCGTGCTGGCCGACGCCGGCCACTCGGTCTTCGATCTGGCGGCCTCCCTCTTCGCCTACTGGGGCGTCTCCATGGCCGCCCGCCCACCCGACCCGGGACATCATTACGGCCACGCCAAGTTCGAGAACTTTTCCTCTCTGGTGCAGGTGGCCCTGGTGGGCCTCATCGCCATCTTCATCGCTGTGGAGGTGGCCGTGAGGCTGGCCACCGGCTACCGCCTGGAGGTGCCGACGGTCGCCATCGCCGTGGTGGCAGCCACCGTGGTGGTGGACTACGCGGCTGCTCGCTACCTGGGCAACGTGGCCCGCACCTACGGCTCCTATGCCCTGGAGGCCGATGCCTTTCACTTCTCCACGGACCTCTGGGCCAAGGGGGCGGCCCTGGTAGGGCTCCTCGGCGGGCGCGTGGGGGCCGAGTGGCTGGACCCGGCAGCGGCCCTGGCGGTAGCAGGGGTGATGGTCTACACAGCGGCGCGGCTCGGCCTGCGCACCAGCAGCGTGCTGCTGGATGCCGCACCCTCGTCGGAGGTGGAGGGCGAGGTGAGGCGCATCCTGGACGAGGAGGTACGCGGCGGCTACCACTCCCTCCGCATGCGCCAGGCCGGGAAGTGGGTGCACCTGGACGTGGCCCTGGACCTGCCGGGCCACATCACCCTGGCCGAGGCCCACGACCTGGCCTGCCGTATCAGCCGTCGCCTCTGCCGCGAGGTGCCTGAAGTGCGCGACGCCGTGGTCTACGTGGAACCCTACAGCCACCACGCGGAACGGGAGGGCGACCAGATCAGCGGCCCACCGCCAGACGCTCGCTGAGCCAGCGGGGCAGCCCCGCCGCCTCTATGAGGCGTTGCGTAGCGGCGATGTCGTATTCCACCCGGTGCAGGGTCACGGTGCCCCTCTCGCTGTCGTAGATGGCGTAGGAAGCGCGAGGGTCGCCGTCGCGCGGCTGGCCGACGCTGCCGGGGTTGATGACCAGCCTCCGACCGTGCCAAAGCTCCACCACGGCCCCATCGTGCAGGTAGAGCAGCTCGCAGCCCTGGGGAAAGCCCTCGTCCTCCACCACCAGCATGGGGATATGGGTGTGCCCCACCAGGCCGAAGGGGGTCCGCTGCAGGCGCAGGTGCGCTCGGGCTGCCTCGTAGGAGTAGAGGTACTCCCAGACCGGCCAGCGCAGAGTGCCGTGCACCAGGGTGAATTCGTCTTGCTGCAAGACCTGGGGCAGGGACGCGATGTAACGCCGCTGAGGGTCCTGCAGCTGGCGCGCCGTCCAGTGGACGGCGGCTGCAGCGGCGGGGTTGAAGTCGTCGGTGGGCAGAAGGCCCACGGCGGCCAGGTCGTGGTTGCCGACCACAGCCTGAACGCCCGCCTCCCGCAGCCGCTCCAGGACTTCGCAGGGCTGAGGGCCATAGCCCACCATGTCCCCCAGGCACCAGAGGCCATCCAGGGCGCCCTGGGCCTCGGCGTGGCGCAGCACCGACTCCAGGGCTGCCAGGTTGGCATGGACGTCGGAGACGATGGCGATGCGCATGACGCCGACGGCATCTTAGGCCAGGCGGCCGGCATGGGCAAACTCGCCCCTGCCCTGAGGCCATGAGATAATCGCTGGCGATGGACGTGGGGGCCACCGGCGAGTTCGGCCTCATCGAGCGGCTGGCGGCCCTGGCGGGGCGGCCGGCGCCGGGGCTGGTGGTGGGCATCGGCGACGACGCCGCCGTCTGGCGGGCCGGCGACACCTTCGTGGTAGCCACCACCGATACCATGGTGGCCGGCGTCCACTTCCTGCCCGGCCTGCACCCCTGGCGAGACCTGGGCTGGAAGGCCTTGGCCGTGAACGTCAGCGACGTGGCGGCCATGGGCGGGGTGCCCGAGTTCGCCCTGGTGACCCTGGCCCTGCCGCCCGATACGCCCCTGGCGGCGGTGGAGGAGCTCTACCTGGGCCTGGACGAGTGCGCCCGCGCCTACGGTGTCACGGTGGCCGGCGGCGACGTGGTGAGAGCCCGCGAGCTGGCCATCACGGTGGCCCTCCTCGGCCGCGCCCAGACTGACGACGAGGGGCGCCCCCTTCTCCTCCGCCGCGACGGCGCCAGGCCAGGGCAGGCCCTGGCTGTGAGCGGCACCCTGGGCGATGCCGCGGCCGGCCTGGAGCTGCTGCGAGCAGGGACTCGAGAAGGGCCGCTGGTGGCGGCCCATCTGCGGCCCCGGCCGCCCCTGGCCCTCGGCCAGCAGGCGGCCCGCATGGGCGTTCCCTGCGCCATAGACATCTCCGACGGCCTCCTGCAGGACCTGGGCCACGTCTGCCGCCTCAGCGGCGTGGGGGCGGTGGTGCGGGCTGGGGACTTGCCCCTGAGCCATGAGCTACGGCGGGCCTTCCCCGACCGTGCCCTGGCCCTGGCCTGCAGCGGCGGCGAGGACTACCAGCTACTCCTGGCGGGGCCGCGGGAGGCCCTGGAGCGCCTGTCGGTCGACGCCGACGTGCCTCTGACGCTGGTGGGAGAGACCACAGCGGGCGAAGGGGTGCAGGTGGTGGACGAGGAGGGGAGGCCGCTGCAGCTACCGACATCCGGCTGGGATCACCTGCGGCGAACATGAGGGGCGACGCACTGGTGGTGGAGAGCCGCGGCCCGGCCCAGACCCGGCGCCTGGGCCAGAGGCTGGCCCGCCACCTTCAGCCGGGCGACGTGCTGCTGCTGTCGGGCGAGCTGGGATCGGGCAAGACAGTGCTGGTGCAAGGCCTGGCCCGTGGCCTCGGGGTGAAGGAGGGGGTCTCCAGCAAGTCCTTCGTCCTGCTGGGCGAATACGAGGGTCGCCTCAAGCTCTACCATGCCGACCTCTACCGACTGGAGGCGCCCGAGGAGGCCGAGGAGCTGGCATTGGACGAGTATTGCCGCGACGGGGTCCTGGTGGTCGAGTGGCCCGAGCGGGCCTGGCACATCTTCCCGTCCGACCACCTGCTGGTGAGGTTCGAGGTGACAGGCGCGCGGACGCGGCGCCTGCTGCTGACAGCGGCGGGAGAGCGCTCGCAGCAGCTGCTGGCGGCCGTGGCCAGGGGCATCGCCAGCAGCACCAGAGGTTGAGGGATGGAGCTGTCGCTGGACACGGCCTCCGAGATGGCCTCGGTGGCCCTCTCTCGCGAGGGGAAGCTGGTGGCCGAGGTCACCTGGCGCTGTCGTCGCAACCACACGGTGGAGCTGCTGCCCACGGTGGACAGGCTGCTGGGCCAGGCCGGGGTGGCGAGGGGCGAGCTGCGGGCTGTCTTTGTCTGCCTGGGCCCTGGCATGTATACGGGGCTGCGGGTGGGGGTAGCTGTGGCCCAGGGCCTGGCCTACGCCCTGGGGCTGACGGCGGTGGGGGTGGGCAGGCTGGAGCTGGACGCCTATCCCCTTCTCTGGTGTGGGAGGCCGGTGGTGCCACTGCACCAGGCGGGCCGTGGCGAGCTGGCCTGGGCCGCCTACGGGCTGCGAGAAGGGCGAGTGGAGGAGCTGGTTTCGCCGCGGCTGTCGACGCCGGACGTCCTGCTGGGGCAGATGCCCGGGGACGCCATCCTTTGCGGGGAGGTGCCGCCGGAGCTGGTGGAGCGCCTTCCGCCCCACGGCCCGGCCGTCGTCACAGGGGAGGCAGTCCGCCGCCGCGCCGCCCACCTGGCCGAGCTGGGCTGGCAGCGGTTGCAGGGTGGCGGGGCGGTGCACCCCTCCCGCTTGCGACCCGTCTACCTGCGGGAGCCGGCC
>JANXAP010000009.1 GCA_025062275.1 Dehalococcoidia bacterium | reverse complement strand
ACAGCAAGGGGGCCAACCTTCTGGGTGAGTTCCCGAGACAGGAGGTGGCCCCCGATGCGGGTAGTAGGACTACCCAGAGCATTCTACCACGCTGCCCAGCTCAGGGTGCTGGAGCTCTCCCCTCGGGCCCAGGCCAGGCAGCGGTGGCTTGGGGCCTGGGAGGCCCTGCGGGGGAGGGGGCTGAGCGCTGAGGAGGCGGCCAAGGCCCTCGGGCTCCCTCGCCCGACTGCACTACCCTCGGCAGAGGAGGCTGAGGCAGGAGGGGCCTCGGGGCCTGGAGGACAGGAGCAGGCGGCCCAGGCGGGTGCGCAGGCGCTCCTGGCCATACGAGCTGGTGCTTTTGGTGAGGGGCCTGCGCCGCACCTTCCCTGCCTGGGGCTACCATCAGACAGTTCACCGCCCAGGACCTGGTCAGCCGCTGGGGGGTGGCCCAGGTCTGTCGCCGGGCCACCGCCCAGGCCACCAGGGGCTTCCTCGGCCAGATGCTCCAGCGCTTCCCCTTCCCTGTGCAGGCGATGCAGGTGGATGGGGGATCCGAGCTGGGAGCCCAGTTCGAGGCGGAGTGCCAGAGGCTAGGCATCAAGCTCTTCCTCACCCCTCCTCGCGAGGAGCACCCAGAGCTTGGCCCACACCCCCTCCTGTCTCATATGTATGGGACGAGCACACGCCGCGCCGGGCCTCGGGCGCGCTACGGGCAAGCTTTTTCGGGCGGCCTCGGTGTCGTAACCTGGAATGACAGCCTCGTTGCGAGGAGGACACATGGGGAAGGGCGAGGGCTCGCCAGGCCGGGCGGCGGGGGCCGCTGAGCGCCTGGTTTTCCACGAGGTGGACGCCGAACGCTGGCCCGACATGGAGCGCCTGTTCGAGTCCCGGGGCGGCCCCAAGGCATGCTGGTGCATGGCCTGGCGCGCCCGAGGCGAAGAGACACGCCGTAGAGACGGTGCCAGCCGCAAAGCGGCCATGGCCCGGCGGGTAGCCGCCGGCGTCCCCGTCGGCATCCTGGGCTACCTGGACGGCGAGCCTGTCGCCTGGTGCTCCATCGCTCCCCGGTCCACCTACCGCCGCCTGACCGACGACGCGGAGCCGGACGAGGGCGTATGGTCGCTAGTCTGCTTCTTCGTCGTCAGGCGACTCAGGGGACAGGGCGTCGCCCGTCGGCTGCTCGAGGCAGCCGTGGAGCATGCCCGCGCGCGGGGCGCCCGAGTGGTGGAGGCTTACCCCGTTGATCCCGACTCCCCTAGCTACCGCTTCATGGGCTTCCTTCCCACGTTTTTGGCGGCCGGCTTCCGGAAGGTCGGAACCGCCGGCAGCCGGCGGCACGTGGTCAGACAGCATCTGTGAGGCGACGCCTGTGAGCAGATGCAGTGCAGCGCGGGTCGTCCTGGCCCTCGCTCCAGCAGCGTGCGGGAGGCCGCCCGCTCGGCTGACGAGCGGTCAGATTACGGGGACACCGACGCGGAGATACGGCTGGGTCACCGCAACGCCCTCGCGGTCGCCTCAGGCCGTGTTCGCCCCCAGCGCGTATTTTCTCGCTGCCTGCGTGCGCGAGGTCAACGACGAAGGCGGCATCTGCGGCCGCAGCCTGCGCCTGGCTAAATAGAGGGAGAGCTCGTCTCTCGAATGGCCGGGCCAGAGCTTGCCCGGGTGAGTCGCCAGCCGCGAGAGCTCCGCTGCCCAATAGGGTGGCCATGTTTGTCATACGCGGCCACAGCCCGTTGACGGGACGGGGCGCCGCGTGCTATGAAGGGGCCGTCCGAGCACAGGGGAGGAGGTGGCACCGTGCCTACTTTCATCATGCTGAGCACCCTCACCGACGACGGGGCCGAGACGGTGAAGGAGAACCCCGACCGCATCCGCCAGGTGCGGGAGGAGCTGGAGCAGCAGTTCGGCATCCGTGTGCTGGCCCAGTATGCCGTGCTGGGCCCTTACGACTTCGTCAACATCATCGAGGCACCGGATATCGAGACGGTGGCCCGCGTCTCTGCCGAGATGGCCGCTCGCGGTAGCGTCAAGATCCAGACCCTGGCAGCCATCCCGGTGGACGAGTTCATCGCCCGGCTCAAGGGCTGATGCTCCTGCCTCGGCCCGGCCCGCAGCCTTCGCCTCCCCTGGACACTAGGGTTAAGGCGGGCTAAATTGGGGCCATAGGGCCGTGCCATCGGTAGTCCGCCCCCGCCTCCGGCCCGCCTGCCCTCCTGGAGGGCGGGTGCCGGGGAATGCCCGTTCCTGCCCGGCGACTCTCGTCGTCCCGGGCCGGTCATGCCTCTCTCTAGAACACCCGAGTGACCGACGGAGGTAAAGATGACCCTGGTCGAGCAGCTGGCCCAGTTCGTTGTCCAGGCTGACTACGAGATGCTGTCGCAGGAGGCGCGGCGTCAGCTCAAGGTCCGGGTCCTGGACTCCCTGGCCTGCGCTATCGGCGCCCTGGAGGGAGAGCCCATAGTCTACATTCGCCAGCACATCGAGGAGTTCGGAGGGGCCTCCCTCTGCACCCTCATCGGCGGTGGTCGAACGGCGCCCGACCGTGCCGCCTTTTACAACGGCGCCCTGGTGCGCTACCTGGACTACAACGACTCCTTCCTGGCCCCCGGAGAGACGTGCCACCCCAGCGACAATCTGGGGGCGGTGCTGGCGGCCAGCGAGTATGCCGACCGCAGCGGCCGCGACCTGCTGACGGCCCTGGCTGTCGCCTATCAGGTCCAGTGCCGTCTGTCGGAGGTGGCCCCGGTGCGGCACAAGGGGTTCGACCACACGACCCAGGGCACCTACGCCGCCGGCGCTGGCGTCGCCAAGGCGCTGGGGCTGGACGCGGAGCGAACGGCCCATGCCATCGCCCTGTCGGCCACCCCCAACAACGCCCTGAGGGTGACCCGCACCGGCCGCCTGTCCCACTGGAAGGGGCTGGCCTATCCCCATACCGGCTTCGTGGCGACCCATGCCGCCTTCCTGGCCAGGCGTGGCATCACCGGGCCCCTGGAGGTGTTCGAGGGCAACAAGGGGTTCATGGATGCCATCGCCGGGCACTTCCAGATCGACTGGTCCAAGGAAGACCTGGAGATGGTGCGCAAGACCATCATCAAGAAGTACAACGCCGAGATCCATTCCCAGTCGGCCATCGAGGGGTTGCTGGAGCTGCAGGCCCTGCACGGCTTTAGGGCCGAGGACGTGGAGCGTATCGACCTGGACACCTTCCAAGTGGCCTTCATGATCATCGGCGGCGGTGAGGAGGGCGACAAGCACATCGTCCAGACCAAGGAGGAGGCCGACCACAGCCTTCCCTACATGCTGGCGGTGGCCCTGCTGGACGGCGACGTGGGGCCTGCCCAGTACGAGCCGGAGCGCATCGTCCGCGACGACGTTCAGACGCTCCTGCGCCGTGTCCACGTGCGACCGGTGGACGAGTTCAGCGCCCGCTTCCCGGCCGAAATGCCTGCCCGCCTGCGGGTGACCCTGAAAGACGGCCGTGTCCTGCAGATAGAGAAGCGGGACTACGAAGGCTTCCACACCCGTCCCATGCCCTGGGAACGGGTGCTGGAGAAGTTCGAGCGCCTGGCAGGCCCGTACACCGACGCCTCCCTGCGGCGCGAGATAGCGGCCTGCGTGGACAATCTGGAGAACGTGCCAGTGAGGGAGCTGACGGCCCTTCTGGCCCGGGTAGGCAAGTAGCACGAGGAGGTCGGATCATGGAGCAAAGGGCGTTCCCCTTCATCCCCGCCAACAAGCGGGAGAGCAAGCCTCGCAGCCGCGGCATCACCGAGATCCGCGGCCCCTACTACACGCCCATGGGTAAGCGCTACCTGGAGGACGTCTTGGAGACCATGGGCGACTACATCGATAGCGTCAAGTTCGCCGGCGGCTCCTTCGTGCTCTACCGACGGGACGTGCTGAAGGAGTTCATCGAGCTGGCCCACCGCTACGATGTGATGGTATCCACCGGCGGCTTCATCGAGCGCGTCCTATCCTGGGGCCCCGACCTGGTGGACAAGTACATCCGCGAGTGCAAGGACTTGGGCTTTGACATCATCGAGATCTCCACTGGCTTCATAACCATCCCCACCGACGACTGGCTGCGGCTGGTGGAGAAGGTCCAGAAGGCTGGGCTCAAGGCCAAGCCGGAAGTGGGCATCCAGTTCGGTGCCGGCGGCGCTACCTCCGCCGAGGAGCTGGCCCTGGAGGGCACCCGTGATGTGGAGTGGGCCATCGGGCAGGCCCGTCGGTTCCTGGAGGCCGGCGCCTACATGATCATGATCGAGTCCGAGGGGATCACCGAAAGCGTCAAGACCTGGCGCACCGATGTGGTGGCCAAGATCATCAATGCCCTGGGGCTGGAGAAGGTCATGTTCGAGGCCGCCGACCCCCTTGTCTTCACCTGGTACCTGCAGAACTACGGCCCCGAGGTCAACCTGTTCGTGGACCACAGCCAGATCGTGCAGCTGGAGTGCATTCGCTCCGGCCTGTGGGGCACCAAGAGCGTCTGGGGCCGTGTCCTGACTTACAAGGAGTAGGGGCCTCAGCTCTCCAGCAGGAAGCGGCGCGCCGCCGGGTCGGCCAGCGACTCCACTACCAGGTCCGCTTGCGACAGCATATGCGGCGGACGGGTGGTGGCCACTGCCAGGCAGCGCATGCCCGCCGCCTTGGCTGCCTGCACCCCCTCCGGGGCGTCCTCGATGACGGTGCAGGCCTCGGGCGGCACCTGCAGTCGTCGCGCCGCCAGCAGAAAGCCTTCCGGGTCGGGCTTGCCCCTGCTGACGTCTCCCTCGGCTACCACTGCCGTAAAGGCGTCCTCCAGGCCCAGCGTGCGCAGCACCAGGAGGACATTCTGTCGGGGCGTGGAGGAGACGATGCCCTGGAGCATCCCTCGCTCACGGGCTGCCAGGACCATCTCGCGCGCCCCCGGCAAGGGCTGCACCCGGCCCTCGATGAGGCGCCGGAAGGCCTCCTCCTTGCGATGGGCTAAATCCTGCACCTGCTCCGGCGGCAGGTCTCCCAGCAGCCGCCGCAGGATGGCATCGTTGCGCAGGCCCAGCAGGGAACGACGAAAGGTCTCCTCGTCCAGGTCGTGCCCCATCTGGGCCAGCACCTCCCGGAAGGCCTGGTAGTGAAAGGCAGCGCTGTCCACCAGGACGCCGTCCAGGTCCCACAGGAGGGCAACCGAGGACGCCATAGGTGGGAACGAGGCCTATGTCTTGGCGCCCAGCACGGCCCTCAGCATCGCTTCCTGGCGCTGGGGGGTGAACAAGTCCCAGAGACCCAGCATCTGCGCTACTATATACAGGAACAGGAGACCCATGAAGAGGCCGGCCAGCGCCTCGGGGTCGGCGCCAGGCGCCAGCTGGCCCCGGGCCTGGGCCTGCCGGTAGAGGTCTAGGACGAAGCTGTGTCCCTGACGGTAGATGTCCTGAGCGAGCTGGCGCACCTCCGGGTCGTCGGCCTCGTGGATGGAACGGAAATGGAGGATAGCTGCCTCTGGGCTCTCCCGCAGTTGCTGGAGCAGTCTCTGCACGATGCCCCGCAGGGCAGACAGGGGGTCGGCGGCCTGCTGGGCGGCGTCATGCCAGCCGTCGAAGATCTGCTCCCATGCCCTGCGGACGGAGGTGAGGAAGAGGTCGCGCTTGCTGGGGAAATGGCGGTAGATGGTCGGCTCAGCCACGCCCGCCGCCCGGGCGATGTCGGCTGTGCCGGCACGGCTGTATCCCAGATCAGCGAAGACCTTGGTGGCGATGTCCAGGAGCTGGCGATAGCGCTCCTCCCCCGGCATCCGGCGGCGTCTTCGGGGCTGATAGACCGGCTCCGTCATGCTCCTCCCACCTTTCTTGGGCAGAGAGTGGCCCTCATAGCTTCTCTCCGCCCGTACCCTCCAGTATATTACTGCTCACCTGCTACAATCAACGCTTTCGAATTGCAACATGCAAGCGATAGATAATTCACAGTGTGTGCTTAAAAAGCGTATAATTTCGGCCGCAGCCCGTCATCAGCCCTGGGTCGTAAGGGGGTAATATGAGGGTTAGCATTTTTTATCTGCCCACCGTTGGCTCCCGACGCGACATAGAGGCGGGCCTGGCCGGCCTGCGGGAAGACCTCTACCAGCGCATGCTCCAGGAGCTGAGGGAGCAGGCCCAGCTGGCCGACGACCTGGGCTACCATTCCATCTCCTTCACCGAGCACCACTTTCACATTGAGGGGTTCGAGCTGTCCAACAACCCCATCCTTCTAGACCTGTTCGTGGCCCTGCAGACCAAGCGCATCCGCGTGGGGCAACTGGGCATCGTCCTGCCTGCCCATAACCCCCTGCAGGTGGCCGAGGACCTGGCGATGGTGGATCACATGACGGGCGGGCGGCTGGATGTGGGCTTCGCCCGCGGCTACCAGCGGCGCTGGGTGGACGTGATGGCCCAGCACTACCACAACGTCCATGGGGTGCAGCCGGGCCAGCACGACGAGATAGACCAGGCCAACCGGGAGGCCTTCGAGGAGTGCTACCGGATCATCAAGCTGGCCTGGACGCAGGACCTGTTCTCGTTCCAGGGAAAGTACTGGAAGATCCCGCCCGAGGGCACACCCTGGCCTCTGGAGGCCACCCGCCAGTGGGGAGCAGGAGTGGACGAGGACGGTGTCCTGCGCCAGATAGGCGTGGTGCCCAAGCCGCTCCAGAAGCCTCACCCGCCCATCTTTCAGCCCTTCGCTTCCAGCGAGGCCACTATCCGCTGGTGCGCCCGGGAGGGCATAACGGCTGTGCTGCCGCCCATGAACCTGCAGCTGCAGAACTATCTGTATGAAGTCTACCGGGAGGAGGCCTACCGTCACGGCCGCCGGCTGGCCGAGGGTGAGGGGCTGGGAGTGTTGCGGGACGTGGTGGTGGCCGATACAGACGAGGAGGCGGTACGTCTCTGGATGGAGGGGCCCGCCTTCGTGGGCGCAGCCTGGTTCGCCCCCTTCGGCTTCGCCGAGGCGTTACGGGAGCCAGGCCGGGAGTCGCCCCTGACCCCGCAGGAGATGATGGACCGCTCCCTGGTGCTGGTGGGCAGCCCCGACACGGTCAGCTTCCAGCTGGAGCGGCTGCTCAGGCACACGCCCGTGTCATGGCTCTTCGCCTGGGTCTACAACGGCGTTATCCCGCACCAGAAGCTGATGCGGTCCCTGGAGCTGTTCGCCACCAGGGTGCTGCCGCGATTCCAGTAACCAGTGAGAAGGAGGGAAGGTATGACGGCCCTGCTCTACGAAAAGCGCGATGGCATCGCCTACATCACCCTCAACCGGCCCCATGTGCACAACGCCATCGACCCCGAGATGATGGTGCGGCTAGCCGAGGCGTGGCGCGACTTCGAGGCGGACGATTCGCTACGGGTGGCCATCGTCACCGGCGCCGGCGACCGCGCTTTCAGCGCCGGGGCCGACCTGGGACGGCTCATCCCCCTCTTCACTGGCGCCCGGCAGCCGGAGGACGAATGGGACCACCGGCTGATGGCGGAACGCGACCTGGTGAACGTGGCCCTGATGAGGAGGCGGCCGATTTACAAGCCCATCGTGGCTGCCATCAATGGCTTCTGCCTGGCCGGCGGCACCGAGATGGCCCTGGCTACCGATATACGTATCGCGGCCGAGCATGCCACCCTGGGGCTCTCGGAGGTGCAGAGGGCGCTGGTGCCCGGCGGCGGCTCTATGGTGCGGCTGCCACGGCAGGTGCCCTACTGCAAGGCGATGGAGATCCTGCTGGTGGGGGACCCCATACCTGCCCAGGAGGCCTATCGCTTCGGTCTGGTCAACTACGTGGTGCCCCTTTCGGAGCTGATGCCCACGGCCGAGCGCTTTGCCCGGCGCATCGCCGAGAACGGACCGCTGGCAGTGCGCAAGATAAAGGAGGCAGTGTTGCGCACCTCCGGCGTGCCCCTCGAGGAGGCGTACCGCATCGAGGACGAGATATCGCGGGAGGTGTTCGCCTCCGAAGATGCCAAGGAGGGGCCGCGGGCCTTCATGGAGAAGCGGCCTCCCCAGTACAAAGGGCGCTGAGGGGACGCAGCCCCCTCAGGCGGCCTCGAAGTAGACGCGGCCGTCGGCCTCGAACTCGCGCAGGCGCCCCTGCTCTACCAGGTAGCGCAGGTGGGCGAGGGTCTCGCCCAGGGCTGCCCGCTTCATCCAGAAGGGCAGCTCGTCGTAAGGGCCTGTGTTCCACTTGATGCGCCGCGCCACGTCGGCAGCGGTGACGGGCCCCTCCGTGCCCACCGCCCGGAGCATTTCGTCCAGCCGCTCCTCATGGTGGGCGCGCAGCTCCTCCAGCCGCTGTTGGAACCAATCGATATCCCACTCGTGGGCGGGCAGGATGCGCTCTACCTTCAGGCGGGCCACCTTCTCCAGGCTGGCCAGGTAGTCGGCCAGGGGATTTGCGCTCTGCTGAGGGTGGAGGCTGACGTTGGGCGTGATCAGGGGCAGGATGTGGTCGCCGGTTAGCAGCAAGCGATGATTGGGCTCGTAGAGACAGATGTGGCCGGGCGAGTGCCCTGGCGTCCAGATGACCTCGAAGGTGAAGTCTCCCACAACGATGTGCTCGCCCCCCTTGACCGGCACGTCGGGCGACTCGATGGGCGCCACGAAGTGGCGGACGGGCATCGATGCCCGCTCCATCCAAGTCTGCTCCTCCACCGGCACCCCGTGCTTGGACACCCATTCGTGGACCCACCGCAGCAGCTCATCCGGCTCGACATAGCGGGTGCGGATGAATTCCACTTCCTTCTCGTGCATCCAGACGGCGCAGCCGGACTCGGCCTTGAGACGTCCGGCCAGCCCGCAGTGGTCAGGATGGGAGTGGGTGAGGAGCAGGTTGCGGACCTCCCGGGGATGAGACCCCAGCTCCTGCATCTGCTCCGTCAGGGCCTGATAGGCGTCGTCGGTGTTCCAGCCGCAGTCCACCAGGAGGTTCTCGCCCCGGCTGACGATGAAGTAGGGGAGGACGTAGGGCAGGCTGGGGGTAGGTCGGGGGTTGTGCTCCAGCTCCTGGCGCAGGCGATAGGCCTCCTGACGCTGGTATTCGGGGAACGGGGTCACCAGCTGGTATATGCCCTCGCGGACCTTTTTCAACTCGTCGTCCCTCCTGTCGTCGGGCGATGCGCCCTCACGTTAAGGTAAAACACCTTTGTCCTGGGGTCAATGTTGTTTCTCAGGCCCCGCCGCTGGGGACTCGCGTTGCTATGGAATTTCGGGACGGGCATAATGGCGCTGAGCGAGGCCAGCGAGGCGTAGGGAGGAGCTGCCATGCCGGTGCGCTGGGACCAGGTCACCGTGGACGACAGCCCCATGTGGTGTCACCTGCACGTGCCCGTCGGGGCGGGGCCTTTCCCGGGCGTGGTGGTCATCATGCATGCTCCTGGAGTGGATGGCTTCATCCAGGGCATCTGCGAACGGCTGGCCCTGGCTGGCTATGCTGCCATCGCCCCAGACCTATACCACCGCGAGACGGAGGAGCAGGCCAAAGACCCGCCCCTCCAGCGCATGGCCCGCCTCCGGGACGACCAGATAGTCCGCGACGTGAACGCGGCGCTGGAGCACCTGCGCTCCCTGAAGGAGGTAGACAGGGAGCGGGTGGCTATCATGGGCTTCTGCATGGGCGGCAGGGTGGCCTTCATGATGGCCTGCCTGAACCCCGCCTTCCGGGCCTGCGTGGACTTTTACGGCGGAAACAAGATGGTGGCCTGGGGGGAGGGGCCGGCCCCCTTCGACCTGGCCTCCCAGCTCTCCTGCCCGATGCTGGGCCTCTACGGGCAGGAGGACACCAACCCCAGTCCCGCAGACGTGGCGAGGCTGGATGAGGAGCTGACCAGGCTGGGCAAGCCTCACGAGTTCCATATGTACCCTGGGGCGGGACATGCCTTCATGAACGAGGACCGGCCCAGCTACCGTCACGATGCGGCCCAGGACGCCTGGCGCAAGGTTATGGACTTCCTGGCCCAACACCTGCGCTGAGGCTGGCCTCCCAGCCCTGGAGGTTCAGGGCGTACACCTGCTGAGGCAGGCGGTAGATCGTCACATCGCCGGCCTGGAAGGCCACTTCCATGAACAGGCCGAACTTGGCCAGGGCCGTCTCCCGTCGAGCCCGCTCCTCCACCGGAGCCTTCTCCACGAGGGCCTCCCGCTCCACCCTCCCCACCACCACGAACTGGACGCCGTAGCGGGCCATGAGGGCCTTCGCCTCCTGCACGTCCTGGGTCAGGTAGATACGCTCGACGTCCTCGGCCCGGCCCAGCAGCAGGTCATAGCCCCCTCGCCACTGCACCTCATGGTTGGCCCACCCCAGCACCGTCGGCAGGCCGGTGCGAGAGGAGATGCGACCGAAGTCGCTGTAGGGGCCGCCGGTGGCCTCCAGCACCGTCGGAGTGCCGCGGACATTCTCTTCCAGCCAGCGAACGGCCAGGTACTCCTGGGGGTCGCTGTGGGCCAGATGGGCCAGGGCGTCCAGGCCTCGGGGCGATCGCGATAGCCCCTCCGTTCGTTCGGCCACCACCAGCACCGTGAAGACCAGTCCGCCAGCCAGCACGCAGGCAGCGAGGCCCGCCCAGGCAGCGTTTGCCAGTCGGCGTCGGGACGGCAGGCCCAGCCCCTCCAGCAGCTCGTGAGCGGCGAAGGCCCCGGCCACTGCCAGGAGGGTCCAGGCGTGATACCAGAAGCGAAACACGGTGTTGTAGCGGAAGCCCAGCAGGTCCCGGACGAAGAAAAGCTCTGCCCCCAGCAGCAGCATCAGCGCCAGCAGCGTCGCCCAAGAGGCGAAGGCCGGGGCCGCTCCGCCCGGGCCGGAATGGGCCTGGCCCACTCCATCCTGGAGCCATCTGGTGGCCCTGGTCAGCAGCAGCGCCAGAAGGCCGATGGTCAGCCAGTTGCCGTTCTCCAGCCGGACGACGGCCTCCCCCGCCAGTCCCGCCGGCTCGGGGCCGGTGCGCCCCATGCCCTCGGTGACCAGGATGTAGGATGCCCAGGCCAGCAGGGGAAGCGCCCAGGGCAGGACAGTCAACCAGGCCCCCCTCGGCTGGCCCCGCGCCTGCACCAGGGCCCCCACGGGCAGGACCAGCATGGGCAGCCAGAACAGAAGGAAATGGACGGGGCGGGTGATGACCGAGCGCACGGGCGGATAGCCGCTCACCTGGGCCTGCCAGGCCTGGTTGACTGCCAGTCCCAGCCCCGACGCCTCCACCGTCAGGAAAAAGGGCAGATAGAGGAGGGCGACTCCTGCCCCCAGGACCACCAGCGCCGCCGCGCCCTCCCGCAGGCCTGCCGACAGCCGGCCCGAGGACGACCAGGCCCCGAGGCCTACGGCGCCCGCTGCCAGCGCCAGGAAGGTCGCCAGGGCCCACATATCGGTGACGGCGACGGCGCCCACCACCAGCGACGCCGCCAGCGGCCGCCATGGCACCCAGCCCTGCCAGCGCAGGCCGCCCGCCGAGCGTGCGTCGAGGAGGAGCTGGAGCGCTACCCCGGCCGCGGCCAGGGTAGTGGGCAGGGCCAGCACATGAGGATGCAGGTCGCCGAACTGGAAGCTGAATATAGGGAACTCCTGGACCTCGTACGACGAACCCATGCGGGTCGCCTTCCACCACCACCAAAAGGCGGTGGGATACCAGGCGCGGCAGTCCTGGGGTCGGGCGGCGCAGTCGTAGGGGCCGTTCAGCCCGGCGATGCCCAGGGCGCGGTAGAAGGCCTCGTTTCCCAGGCCGTGGCGGGCCAGCAGCTCGAAGACCCCTTCCAGGTTCCCCACCAATAGCAAAAGGCCCGCGGCCAGCAGGCCGAAGACCGCCGCCCTCTCGTCCACCGGGCGTCCCCGGTGCAGCGCCACCAGGTTGTAGGCCAGGCCGAAGGCCCCCACCGCTGCCAGGGCCGCTACCAGGCAGAGCATCAGCCAGAAGGCCACGCTGGTAGCGGTCCCCGAAAGATGGGACAGGGAGGCCGCCTCCACATAGCCGAAGTAGTAGTAGTTGATGCTGTGGCCCGCCAGCCAGGGGTCGGGAGGGGGAAAGGTGTCGCTGCGGACTACAGCGTTCAGGAAGGCCATCTCGAAGGGCTTCTCGCCCCACACCAGCTCGGGCACGAAGGAGCGCAAATAGACCCCGAACACGAAGGACGACAGGAACAGGCACTCCACCAGCACCAGGTAGGGCCAAAGGTGCCACAGGTGTCGCCACAGCTCCCGCCCCCGTCCGCCAGCGACTGCCAACGAGGCGATGGCCAGCAGGAGCAGCGCCAGCAGGGCGCCGCCGCGGTCGGTGGGCCACACCTTGAGCATCCCGCCCAGCCAGAAGAGGTAGCCGAGGGCCACGACGCCCAGGGGCTTGCTGAAGGCGTAGCCACGGTCGGGCAAGCCGCGGAAGAAGCGGAGGCAGAGGGGCAGGGCGGCCAAGGCCGCTGCCTGGGCCGAGAGCCAGAACAGGAGCGTCTCTTTCAACCCTCGTCCTTCCCGGTGGCTTTCAAGTTAGCGCCGTGCCAACCTTACATCCATACGCCTCGTGCTGCGAAGGGGACGGCCGAGGACTAAAATAGGGGACGAGAGGAGGCTGGAGCCATGGCCCTGGTGACGCCCGAGCTGGTGCGCGAGGCCCTGAAGGACGTTTACGACCCCGAGATACCCTACAACATCGTAGACCTGGGCCTCGTGTACGACATCAAGGTGCAGGAGGACGGGCGCGTCTACATCCTCATGACCCTCACTTACCCCGGCTGCCCCATCGGCCCGATGATCGTCGAGCAGATCGAGGAGGCGGTCGGGGCGCTGCCCGGGGTCAAGTACGTAGACGTGGACTTCACCTTCGATCCCCCTTGGACTCCCGACCGCATGAGCGAGGAAGCGAAGGAGGCCCTGGGCCTGGACTGAAGGGCCCGATCGAGGGGAGGTGTAGCCATGAGCAGCGATGACCGCTTCTTGGGGAAGCTGCCCATCGAGATCAAGTACTGCGTCCCTTGAGGACACCTGCCCATGGCCGCCTGGATGGCGGTCGAGATCTGGCACGAGTTCGGCGCCGACGCCCCTGTCATCGTCACCCCCGTGCATGACGGTCGGTTCGAGGTCTATGTGGGCGGGGAGAAGGTGTTCGACCGCAAGGCGGAGGGCGGCATATACCCCGACCTGAAGAAAGTGCGCGAGATCAAGGCCCTCATCCGCCAGCGACTCCAGGCCCTGGCTGCCAGCTAGCCCGCTGTAGAGCTGTCGGCCCGAGTTGTCGAACTGTCGTCGGCCCACCTCGGGTGGGCAACGGTGGGCTATTCTGTCTCGACTGGGGAAAAGGCTGGCCTCCGACCCGCCAGCGCCTCACGCCGATGCTGGGGGCTTCTGCCGCTCCACATCGCTTCGATTGCTGAGAGTGGTGGTTCCTTGACGCGGCACAACCAGCATCGCTAGAATGAGGCCGTTCAGCGGGGTGAGAAAATGAGTCGTGTGTTATCGCTTCTGATGGCGCTGGCTGGCGCGGTCGCCATAGCGGCCTGCGGAGGTGGAGGAGAGGAAGAGACGGCCATAGTCGATGGGAGGACCATCACGAAGCCCCAGTTCGAGTCGCTCAAATCTACGCTGGTCGAGTTCATCGATGCCTTCGCAGAGGAGGACTGGGGCCGAGTGCATGGCCTGCTGGACGCTGAGTCGAAACAGGCATGTCCACGCCTGACATTCGTCACCAATATGGGGACGTCGCTCGGTCTCGCCAAAAGCATCCTTGGAGAGCAGTGGTGGAGAGAAGTGGTGCGGGCGCTGAGGGAGGCAGAAGACCTGGTTCGCAGCATCACCTGGGAGGAGCTGAGAGACGACCCTGATGCCTTGGAGCGACGGCTGGAGCAACGGTTGAACGAGATATTCGGCTCGAGTGAAGACGAGAGCTCGTCCGGCGGGCTGGAAGACTGGCGCTTCGAGGATGGGCGGGCGAGGGTACACTGGCCCGATGCCTGTGAGTCATCCCTGAGCCAAAGCGACTAGCCGCCGCCAGTGGTCGAGCGCCTGGCGGCGCTGCGCAGGCCGTGGCGGGCGAGCGCGATAAGCCTCGCTGGGCGGCCCCGTCAGGTGCCGAGCAGGCGCTGGAGGCGGCCCAGGGCCATCAGCGGCCAGTAGTTGCGGTAGAGGTGGTAGTTGATGTAGAAGTCGCGGGGGAAGCCGGTACCGGTGAATTGAGGCTCTCGCCAGGTGCCGTCCTCCTCCTGCGTTTCGACCAAGAAGGTCGCGCCCCTAGCCACTGCCTCCCGGAGCGCATCGTCCTCGGCCTCGGGGAGGGCTGCCAGCAGGGCCATGAGGGCCCAGGCTGTCTGGGAGGCGGTGCTCTCTCCCCTTCCCTTCCAGGAGGGGTCCTCGTAGCTGTGGCATGACTCGCCCCAGCCTCCGTCGGCGTTCTGGCGGGAGAGGAGCCAGCGCACCGCTCGACGCACGTAGGGGCGGCCCATGTCCTCGCCGATGGCCCGCAGGGCAGGCAGCACGGCGCCGGTGCCGTAGATGTAGTTCACGCCCCAGCGCCCCCACCACGGGCCATCAGGGTCCTGCTTGCGGCGCAGGAAGGCCAGGGCTCGGCGGGCCGGTGGGAAGTCGGGGCCGTAGCCCAGCAGCCCCAGCATCTCCAGCACGTGGGCAGTCACGTCCTCGGTGGGGTAGTCCAGCACCTCGCCGAAGTCGCAGAAGGGGATGTGAGTGATCAGGCGCTGGGTGTTGTCCTTGTCGAAGGCACCCCAGCCGCCGTCGCGACACTGCATGCCCAGCACCCACTCCAGGCCGCGGCGCAGGGACATCTGCTTGCGACGCTCCTCGGGCAGGCGGGTGCGGTGCAGGGCCATCATCACCTCGGCCGTATCGTCCACGTCGGGGTAGATGTCGTTGTCGAACTCGAAGGCCCAGCCGCCCGGCTCCACGCCCTTGGCCTTGAACTGCCAGTCGCCGCCGGTGAAGATCTGCTCCTTGAGCAACCAGCGACCGGCCCGTACCAGCGCCTCGTGGTCGGGCGGCAGACCTGAGTCCAGGAGGCCGATCATGGCCAGAGCTGTGTCCCACACCGGCGATATGCAGGCCTGGGGGTAATACACGACATCGTCCTCTACCCGGAAGGAGCCCTCGAAGGCCTCCAGCCCCTTCTTCATCACCGGATGGTCGAGAGGGTAGCCCAGGAGCTTGAGGGCGATGAGGGAGTAGACCCAGGGAGGCTGGATGCCGCTCCAGGCTCCGTCGGCCTCCTGTCGGGCGATGATCCACTTCACCGCCTGGCGGATGGCCGCTTCTCGCAGGGGACGGAAGGCCACCCGGCCGTAGGCCCTCAGGGCATGGTCCAGCCCCCAGAAAAGGCCCTTCCAGGAGAGCAGCCGCTGGGGCGGCGGCAGGCGGTAGTCCACCTGCGAGGGCGGCACGGGAAACAGCTCGTCGATGCGGGCGTGCTCCGGCACCGGCCACACGGGCCGCCGGTCGAGAATGATGAGAATGGGGACGATGGTGGCCCGTGCCCAGGAGGCGAACTCGTAGAGGTTGATAGGGAACCAGGTGGGCAAAAACATGAACTCCGGCGGCAGGACCGGCACTCCCCGCCAGTCCCACTGGCCCAGCATGGCCAACCATATCTTGGTGAAGACCCGCACCCTGGGGACTCCGCCGCGGGAGAGGACGAATTCCCTGGCCTTCTGCAGGAGGGGATCGTCGGCGGGGACGCCGGCCATCTTGAGGGCGAAATAGGACTCTACGGTGGCGTTCAGGTCGGGCGGGCCGCCATAGTAGATAGACCAGGTGCCGTCGGGCCGCGCCTCCCTCCGCAGGTAGTTGGCCACTTTCCGCCAGCGCTCGGGATCGGCCACCCCGAGGATGTGGGTCAGCATCAGGTATTCGGCGGCCATGGTAACGTTGCTCTCCAGCTCTCCCCACCAGTAACCGTCGGGGTGCTGGGTACGGAGGAAGTAGTCCCGGGAGCGCTCCACCGCTTCGCGGACGGCCTGGGCCAGCCGCTGCCGGTCCCGGTAGAGAGGTCCAGCGCTCATGACTGCCCTCTCCTGGCCCACTGGCTGAGCAGCGACCCGGCGAAACGTCCCAGGGCGCTGGTGGCCCGGCGCAGGTTGGCCAGCCAGAAAAGGCCGGTGGGGACCAACAGGGGACGACGGGCCAATGCCCGCGCCACCGGCCAGGGAGCAACGGGACGCCGAGGGTCCAGCAGGGCTGGAGGCACCCGCAACGAGTGCCCCACGGCGTCGCTGACCACCCGCACCGAAAGGAAGGGGACGCCCGCCTCGGCAGCGGCGGCCCCCAAGTGGTAGCTCTCCATCTCCACGGCCAGGGCGCCCATCTCGGCGCCGACCGTGCGCTTCTCCTCTTCCAGCAAGAGAAGGCGGGGCACCGTCACCACCACGCCCTCGTGTCGGCGCAGGCCGCCCTCGTCAGCGGCCTGCCGGGCCATCTCCAGCAAGGCCGGGTCGCTCTCCACCCAGGCGCGGCCGCCGTACAGGGCCGTCCGCCGGGCCAGCACCAGGTCCGACACCCGGACGCCATCGGCGGCGCCCCCAGCGAGGCCCAGGCAGATGGCGGCCCGGGGTGAGAGGTGACGGAGGACTGTCCGCGCTGCCTGTCGGGCAGCCTCGCTGCCCATGCCCGTGAGGCAGAGGGCCACATCGCTGCCCAGGGCCTGTCCCGACAATATGCGCACCCCCTCCAGCTCTGTCCGTGCTACGCTGCGCAGGTGTCGCTCGATGGCCCGCCCCTCCAGGCGAATAGCAACGAACAGCGCCAGCATGGCGCCTAGTCGCCGCGCAGGGAGCGCCAGGCCAGTTCCAGGAGGTCCCTGGGACGCTCCATCGCCTGGAGGATGGCTGAGCCTTCGAAGCCGCAGTGCATCATGCAGGTATCGCAGCGCGGGTCCTTTCCCCAGCCGTATTTGTCCCACTGGACAGTGGTCATCAGCTCCTGGTAGGTGGCGGCGTGGCCGTCGGCGATGAGGTAGCACGGCTTGCGCCAGCCCATGACGGTGTATGTCGGCGTCGTCCACTGGCTGCACTCGTAGTATCGCTTGCCCTGCAGGAAGTCGCGATACAGCGGATTGTTGTAGAAGCGCAGGCCGCGACGGCAGCCTTCAAAGATGCGGCGGAAGAAGCTTTGTGCCTCTTGCCGCTGCATGAAGATGGGATGGTGGGCCACCTCCTTATAGGCGAAGCCCGGCGAGACCATCATCCCTTCCACGCCCATGTCGGTCAGCATCTCGAACAGGTGACGATACTCCTCGGGATCGGTGCCGTTGTAGAGGGTGGTATTGGTGCAAACGCGGTAGCCCCGCTTGCGGGCCTCGTAGATCATGCGGATGGCGACGTCGTACACGCCCTTGCGCTCGACAGCGATGTCGTGGGTCTGGCGCAGACCGTCCAGGTGCACCACGAAGGCGAAGTACTTGGACGGCGGGATGATCTTGAAGGCCCGCTTGTACAGCAGCGTGTTGGTGCACAGATAGACGTAGCGCTTTTGCTTCACCAGGGCGTTGACTATCTCGCCTATCTGGGGGTGCATGAGCGGCTCCCCGCCGGCGATGGAGACCACTGGCGGGTCGCACTCCTCCACGGCCCTGAGCGCCTCTTCCACCGTCATGAACTTGTCCAGCACCGGCTCGTATTCGCGGATGCGGCCGCAGCCGGTGCAGGTGAGGTTACAGGCTTCCAGCGGCTCCAGGATCATGGTCAGCGGGAAGTGCTTGCGGCCCTTCAGCTTCTGCTTGGCCAGGTACAGGGCCAGCTTGATGGTCAGCCCCAGCGGTTGTCCCGGCATCGTCGTTACCTCCCGAATCGCCCACTCTCGGGCCTAGAAATCGCGCTCCAGCAGGAATTCGGCCAGCCCTTCCATCTCTCGCCGCGGCTCCGGCACTAAGTCCAGACCGGAAAGGATGGCTAGGGCCTCGGCCTTCTTTTCGCGGGCCAGCGAGAGACAGTAGTCACGGGCGCCGGCCTCCTCCAGGGCGATCACGACCGCGCTGACGTCCCGGTCGCCCAAGGAGGAGCTGGCGTAGGCCCTGCTCACGGCCTGAGCGGCGGGGCCTCCCCGGGCCAGGGCGTAGACCACTGGCAGCCCTTTCTTGCGACGGCGTATGTCAGCGGCGGGCTTTCCCGTCCGCTCCTCCTGCCCCCAGACGCCCAGCATGTCGTCCCGCACCTGGAAGGCCAGGCCTAGGAGGCGCCCCACACGGCCCATCGCCTCCCAAACGTCGCTACGGTCGCAACCGACCATGGCTCCCAGGCGCAGGGCGGCGTCGAACAGCGCCCCCGTCTTGCGGGAGACCATGTCCAGGTATTCGTCCAGGGAGACCTGGTCGCGCCCTTCGAACTGCAGGTCCAGGACCTGCCCCTCCACCATCTCCAGGGTGGCGGAGGCCAGGGTCTGGGCTGCGGCCACCGCCCGCTCATGGGGGACGCCGGCCTCGGGCAGGTGGGCCAGGGCCAGCTGCGCGGCCGCCAGCAGGGCATCGCCGGCGTTGATGGCCTGTGCCTCACCCCAGATGGCCCACACAGTCGGGCGGTGCCTGCGTTCCCTGTCCCGGTCCTGGATGTCGTCGTGGACCAGCGAAAAGTTGTGAACCAGCTCCAGGGCTACCGCCGCCGGCAGGGCCCGGGGCCATTGCCCTCCCACCGCCTCGCACGCGAGAAGGCAGAGGACGGGGCGCAGGGCCTTTCCGCCGCCGCCGCTCTGCGGGTGTCCCTCCTCGTCCTCCCACCCCAGGTGGTAGCGGACCATCCGGTAGAGGAGGGACGGGTGCTGTCGCGACAGAAAGGAACGTAGGGCCGCTTCCAGCTCCGGGCGGTAGCGCTGGAAGGCTGCCGGCGTCGTCACCCCTGTCACTCTCCCAGGAGCTGGACCACCACCTCGCGGTCTCGGCCGTGGTCCAGCTCGACGAAGAAGATGCGCTGGTACTGGCCCAGCAGCAGTTGGCCGTCCACGATGGGCACGGCCTCGCTGGCCCCCAGCAGCAGGTGCTGACAGTGAGAATGGCCGTTGGGGCGCTCGCCGTTGTTGGAGAAGGCGTGGGCGTAGACGTTGTGGCGGTACTCGCCATCGGGCGGGGCGATGCGCCGCAGCATGTCCTCGATGTCCTGCAGCAAGTGAGGACAGTTCTCGTTGATGCGCACCGCTGCCGTGGTGTGCCGAGAGAAGACCACCACGAACCCGTTGCGCACGGACGCCTCCTGTACCAGCTGGGCCACCCGGTCGGTGATGTCGATGAACTGGGGGCCTCGTTCGGTGCGGATGCGTATGGTGTGGGTCTGACACCTCATAGCTCATCCTCCCTGGGGACTGGTGACGGTTGCCCTCTGACCGGCCAGCAGGGCCAGCCGCTCCACTACCTCGTCGATGGACTCGTCGGGCGTGGAGGCGCCGGCCGTGACGCCCACTACCTCCTTGCCCTCCAGCCAGGCCGGGTCCAGCTCCGCCGCCGTCTCTATGTGGTAGGTCTCCACGCCGGCATCGCGGCAGGTCTGGGCCAGCTTGCGCGTGTTGGCGCTGTTGCGGCCTCCCACCACGATGATCAGGTCGCATTCCTCGGCCAGCTCGCGGGCGGCGTGATAGCGTTCGTCGGTCTCGGGGCAGGTGGTGTTGATGACGCGCAGTTCGTTGATTCGGCCGATGTTGCGGGCCACGAAGCGCGACACGAACTGGACGAAGGACTCCTCGCTCTTGGTGGTCTGAGAGAGGAGGGCCACCTTCCGCCGCGGTATATCTATCTCAGCCTCGGGGTCGAGGATGGCCAGCCCCTGGCCTTTGGTCCAGGCCAGCACACCCTTCACCTCGGGGTGGTCGGCCTCGCCGTATATGATGACCCGGAAACCCTCGTCCACCAGCTTGGCCGCCGCCTTCTGGGCCTTGCGCACGATGGGGCAGGTGGCGTCGATGAGGCGCAGCCCCAGCTGCTGGGCTTGCTCCACTATCTCCGGCCCGCGGCCATGAGCAGTGACGGCGATGGTGGGCGCCGAGACCTCCTCCAGGGAGGAGACGACGCGCACGCCGCTGGCCTGGAGCTTCTCCACCACCACCGGGTTGTGGACCACCGACCCCAGGCTGTCGATGGGCCCCTCCTGGGCGCCGGCCTGGACCATGTCGATGGCCCGACGGACCCCGAAGCAGAAACCCATCACCTTTGCCCTTACGATCCTCATCTCGTATCAGCCCTTTCTCTATCTGACGATAACACCGATGAGTGCTGAATGCCCTCCCTGAACGATTGCGAGACCTGCTCTTCGGCGCTTTCACCCCCTCGGCAGTTGCTGAGGACGGCAGCAGCGGCGGCGCGGCCGCTGCGTACGGCTGACTCCATGGTGGCGGGCCAGCCCGTGTCCGTCCAATCGCCAGCCAGAAAGAGTCCAGGCAGCGGCGAGACGGGACCCGGCCGCAGCCGCCTCACCCCTGGTCGCGGCGAGAAGGTAGCATGTGGCTGCTTCACTACCAGGGCATAGGCCGGCGTCAGGATGCGGGCGGCGGGGAAGAAGGCCGCCACCTCCTTGCTCATGACCTCGATGAGGTCGCGCCCGGGCCACTCGGCCCAGAGGTGGGCGGCGCTCAGGGAGATGTCCAGGTGCTGCAGCGGCCCTGGCTGCGCCCACATCTGCGTCTTGTTGAAGACCCACTGCAGGCTCGAGTTCAGGAAGGCGGCGAACTCGTGACGCATCACCGGCCGCTCATACCACAGGTGCACGTTGACGATGGGCGAGAAGGTGAATTCGCCCAAGCGGCGGAAGAAGGGGTCCCCGGCCAGGGATGCCGGCAGCAGCTCCAGCAGCGCATCGGGTGGGACGGTCGACACTACGGCGTCGGCAGTCAGCGTCTCGCCCCCCTCCAGGACTACCCCTGCAGCCCGGCCATCGGCCAGTGTCAGCCCGCGCACGGCGACGGCGGTCCTCACCTCGCCGCCGCGATCGGCCAGGTAGGAGCGCACGGCCTCCTCTAGCAGGGTGGACAGGCCCACTCGCGAGTAGCCGATGGCTGCGGCCTCGGCGTCCCGCAGGAATCCCACCTGGAAGACCATGGCCGCCAGGTCGGTGCTGACGGCGTCCAGCTCCTCGTTGAGGGTCGGGCGGACGATAAGGTCCCAAAAGACGCGCATGATATGCCGCGTCTGGCCGTGAGCGCGCAGCCACTCGGCGAAGGGCACTTGGTCCAGCTCAGGGTGGCGAGAGCGGTCGAGGGCGTTGAGGCGGAAGAGTCCGTAGGCGGCCAGCAGCTTCTCTCCCAGGGAGAGGGGACGATAGCGCAGGAACGACCCCAGCAGATGCATGGGCGGAGGGGCCTTTCCAGCCCGCAGCACACTGGTGCCCGTAAGCTTGTCCACCACCCGCAGGTGCAGGCGGGGCTGGAGGCGAGTGTGTCCCAGGACCCCCAGCCTGTCCAGGAAGGCGATGTATTCGCGACAGCAGCGCAGGAAGACATGCTGGCCGTTGTCGGCCTCCTGGCCGCTTCGACCGTCCAGGAAGGAGTAGGCGCGGCCGCCCAGGAAGGGCCGGCGCTCCAGCACGGTGACCCTCAGGCCAGCGTCGGCCAGGTCGCAGGCCGCTGCCAGCCCTGCCAGCCCTCCGCCGATTACGACGACACGCCCTTTCACAGCGGCACCACGCTCCTCACCAGCTCGCGCCCGGCCAGGGCCAGCTTCGCCCCGGTGCCCAGAGATACCCGCTCCCGCAGGACTATCTCCGGCTCCCGGGCGATGCGTTCGAGGATGCGCAGGTAGATGCCGGCCATGGCCCCCACGCAGGCGCGGGGCCGACGGGGCAGCAGCGGCAGGAGTCGCAGCCCGCTGCGATAGTATTCCCGCGCCCGCTCCACCTGGAAGGCCATCAGGCGGTAGAAGGACGGGCCAGCGTCGCCACGGCAAAGGGCCTCCTCCGAATAGCCGAAGGCGTCCATCTCCTCCTGCGGTATATAGATACGGTCCCGGGCCAGGTCCTCCCGCACGTCGCGCAGGATGTTGGTGAGTTGCAGGGCGATGCCGAGGTCGACGGCCCGTCGCCGTGCCTCCTCTCCGCCGCTGTACCCGAAGACCTGGATGCAGATGAGTCCCACCACCGATGCCACCAGGTAGCAGTAGCGCTCCAGCTCGGCGAAGGTGCGATAGCGGCGGCGCAGCAGGTCCATCTCCACCCCGTCCACCAGCTGGAACAGGTAGTCGTGGGGGATGGCAAAGGTGCGGACGGCGTCGTGCAGGGCCGCGAAGACGGGGCCCTCGGGGTTTCCGTCCAGGCAGCGCCGAAGGTCGTTGCGAAGGGCGGCCAGGCGAGCCGCCTTCTCCTGGTCGTCGGGGCCGTCCTCGTCCACGATGTCGTCGCACAGCCTGGCGAAGGCATAGGCGGCGTAGATGGCCCGCCGCTGGTGAGGCGGCAACAGAAGAAAGCCGTAATAGAAGTTCTTGGCCTCTCGTTTGGCCACCTGGGCGCAGTGGGCGTAGGCCAGCTCCAGCCCCTGAGTCATGACAGCCCCCGCACCCGCACGGGCACAGGCAGCAGCCCCCGTAGGGCCAGCAGCGCCTTGCGGGCCCGCGACAGGGTGGGACGGCGGTGCAGCACGTCGTAGTCGATATCCTCGATGGCGTCCAGCACCGCCAGCCCGCCCAGATTGAAGAGCTTCACATCGAGCTTCAGCCTGCCGGCCACCAGGTCGACCAGCTTCAGCCCCTCGGCGAACAGCTCCCGCGCCCTCCGCACCTCGAAGGCCATGAGGCGGCGGAAGCGGTCGTCGCAGACGCGGGCCAGCAGGTCCTCCTCCGAGTATCCGAAGGCGGACATGTCCTCCAGGGGTATATAGATGCGCCCCATCTCCAGGTCACGGGCTACGTCCTGCCAGAAGTTGGCCAGCTGCAGGCCGGTACAAGTGGCATCGGAGAGGCGCTGTCGCTCGCGGTCTCGGTAGCCGAACAGGTAGAGGACCAGGTGGCCCACGGGGTTGGCCGAATGCTCGCAGTAATGGAGCAGGTCGGCGTAAGTGGGGTAGCGGTGCCGGCGTTGGTCCATGCGGTTGGCCTCGATGAGCTTCAGGAAGGGCTCGGGAGGGATATCGAACTGGCGGACGGTGTGGGCCAGGGCTACGAACACCGGGTGGCGGGCCTGACCCTGATAGGCCCGCCTGAGCTCCGCCTCCCACTCGTCCAGAAGGGCGAGGCGGTCCCCCGTGGCCTCGTCGCCCAGGTCGTCCACGCCCCGACAGTAGGCGTAGATGACGTACATATGGGGGCGCAGTTGCCTGGGCAGGAGCCAGGAGGCTACGGTGAAGTTTTCGTAATGCCCCAGGGCCACCCGCCTGCAGTAGGCGAAGGCCTCATCGAGGCTGCAAGCTACGCTATGTGCGATGGCTGACAAACGCCGAGCACCTCCCCTGGGCCCGCGGCGATCGCGCGCCGACGTCGGGGTCGGTGCAGGCCCCAGGGGCAGGTCCAGCGTTATGGAAGGACGATACAAAAGATAAGTGCAGTCTCGCTGCTTCGCCTGCCGGCCTGTGGACTGCCGACCCCTGTTATCGTCTAGTAGCCCTTCTCAACCTCCCTTCGCCTGTGTTCATCCCGATTTTAAGCCCGGCAACTGATATGTCAATAGCGCCGAGCCTGTCCGACGGAGGCTGCCCCAACAGGCTTCGGCAGGCTGCGCTCTGAGGGGGTGGCGCCTGGCGTCGACTCAGATCCTGTAAGTGAGGGGGATGGGGGCATCGGCCACCTGGCGGGGGCGCTCGCCCTGCCACCAGATGCCGGGTATGCGCTGGCCGCAGCCCGGGCAGGTGCCCTCGGCAGTCACCTCGTAGGAGAGGATGCGGTAGCCGTGGCGGCGGACCAGGAGCCGCTGGCAAGCTGGGCAGCGGGTGTTCTCGAAGTCGCCTACCATGCCCGGCAGATTGCCGGCGTAGACGTAGCGCAACCCCTCCTCGCGACCTATGGTGGCGGCCCGCACCAGAGTGCGTGCATCGGTGTTGTCTGGGTCGGTCATCTTATAGTCCTTGTGGAAGGCGGTGACGTGCCACGGGATGTCAGGGGAGACGGAGACGATGAAGCGGGCTGCCTCCCGAAGCTCGTCGTCGGAGTCGTTGAAGCCCGGCACCACCAGAGTCACTATTTCTACCCAGAAGCCCATGGCCCAGGTCATGCGGACGGTCTCCAGAACGTTCTCCAGCTTGCCGCCCAGGACGCGGTAGTTCCTGGGGTTCATGGACTTGAGGTCTATCTTGTAGCAGTCCACCCAGGGTCGCAGGTACTCCAGCACCTCGCGGGTGGCGTTTCCATTAGAGACATAGGCGGTCAGAAACCCCTTGGCCTTGGCCAGGCGGAAGACCTCCACAGCCCATTCGGAAGTTATGAGAGGCTCGTTGTAGGAGCTGACGTAGGCCCGCGCGCCCATACGCTCGCCTACCTCCACCAGTTCCGGCGCCGAGATCTCCATTGGCTCGGCGCCGGCGATGGGGTCGCGCAGGGCCTGGGAGGTGACCCAGTTCTGACAGTAGGGGCAGTGGTAGTCGCAACCCAGCATGCCGAAGGTGAGGGCCAGCGCGCCGGGCAGGGCGTGGAAGAAGGGCTTCTTCTCGATGGGGTCGCACTGAAGGGCGGCTACGTAGTTGTGGGGCACCATCAGGGTGCCACCGCGGTTGAAGCGGACCTGGCAGATGCCCCGCTGGCCGTCCAAGATGACGCAACGGTGGCCGCAGGCATAGCAGCGCACCTTGCCGCCCTCCAGGCGCTCGTATAGTTCGCCGGGCCGGGCGTAGCGGTCTATCACCTGGGCCAGGGTCAGGGAGCGGCCGATGAGCTTGGGCATTGCACACAAATTATAGAACTTTCGGCGGGGGGCGGTGCACAGGCCCTCCCGTCATCTCGCTTCCAGCCAGCGGACGATGTCGAGGACGTGGTCGCGTATGTTCAGCTTGGCCTCCCGCACCAGCCAGCGGAAACAGTCCAGTCGCTGTGAGGCGTCTTCGGCGTAATCGTGCCAGGCGAGTACATAGGCGCGGCCTGGGCGCCGCGCCGCCTTCGGCCCCGGGAAGAGGTGCACGTAGATGGTGGACCCGTCGTCGGTGAAGCCGATGCCGCCCACGACGCCCTCCATCAGGTCGGCGCGCCCGATGCGCTCCAGCTCCCGACGCAGCAGCTCCTCCAGGAATCTGAGGGCCATCCCTGTCCATGGTATCAGCCCTTGAGGCTGCCCCTGCCTGCCCGCTATGCTGGCGGCGACATGGGCGAGTTCGTTCTGGCCCTGGACCAGGGCACGTCCAGCTCTCGCGCCATCCTGTTCGACGCCGACGGGCGGCCGGTGGTCTCGGCCCAGATCCCCTTTCGTCAGCACTTTCCTCAGCCCGGCTGGGTGGAGCACGACCCGGAGGAGATCTGGCAGACGCAGGTGGAGGCTGCCCGCGAGGCCCTCCGTCGCGCCGGCATCGACGCCCGACGGCTGGCAGCCATCGGCATCGCCAACCAACGCGAGACGACTGTCCTGTGGGACGAGGGGGGACGCGCCGTCGCCAACGCTATCGTCTGGCAGGACCGCCGCACCGCGCCCCTCTGCCAGCGGCTGCGCGAGGAGGGGTTGGAGCCCCTATTCCGGCAGCGCACCGGCCTGGTGCTCGACCCCTACTTCTCGGGCACCAAGTTGGCCTGGCTTCTGGACCAGCACCCCGAGCTGCGACGACTGGCCGCCAGGGGTCGACTGCGGTTCGGGACCATCGACTCCTGGCTCCTGTATCGCCTCACTGGACGCCATGCCACCGACCCCTCCAATGCCTCCCGTACCCTCCTGTTCGACCTCCACCGTCGGCGCTGGGACGAGGAGCTGCTGCGTGTCCTGAACGTCCCCCACCCCGTTCTGCCGGAGGTGTTGCCATCTTGCGGGTTCTTCGGCGAGACGCGGAAGGAGCTGTTGGGCGCTCCCGTGGCGGTGATGGCGGTTCTGGGCGACCAGCAGGCGGCCCTCTTCGGTCAGGCCTGCTTCCGTCCCGGAGAGGCCAAGAACACCTACGGCACCGGCTCCTTCCTTCTGATGAACACGGGCACGGAGGCGGTCGCAGCGGACGGCCTCCTCTGCACCATCGCCTGGCAGATGGGCGAGGAGGTTACCTATGCCCTGGAAGGCTCCAACCTGGTCTCTGGCGCCATGGTCCAGTGGCTGCGGGACGGCCTGGGCATCATCTCCTCCTCGGATGAGGTGGAGTCCCTGGCACGACAGGTGGAGGACAGCGGCGGGGTGTACGTGGTGCCTGCCCTCACCGGCCTCGGTTCCCCCTACTGGGACCCCCACGCACGGGGCCTGATCATCGGCCTCACTCGGGGAACCACCAAGGCCCACATCGCCCGTGCCACCCTGGAGGCCATGGCCTGCCAGACGCGGGACGTCGTGGAGGCCATGGAGAAGGGTGCCGGCCTGGCCCTGCCCGAACTGCGGGCCGACGGCGGCGCCGCTGCCAACGACCTCCTGCTCCAGCTCCAGGCCGATGTGCTGGGACGGCCGGTGGTGCGTCCTCCCGTGGCCGAGACCACTGCCCTGGGAGCGGCCATGATGGCCGGCCTGGCCGCCGGTCTGTGGAAAGGGCTGGACGGTTTGCGGGACCTCTGGAGGGAAGGGGCGCGTTTCCTGCCACGGCTCCCCGCGGAGGAGCGGGAGCGTCTCTACGCTGGCTGGCGGCGGGCGGTGGAGCGGGCGCGCGGCTGGGCCTCGGACAGCTCCTGACCCCGCCTCGGGGGAAGTGGGGGCCGCACCTCACGGGCGAAGCGCAGCGCCTTCTCTCCGGGCCAGCCTACCGCTATTCGGGGCGGGTGCACGCCGAACTGCACGGTCGCCTCCCGCCCTGTAGCGCTGGCCCCGTCATATCCGCCCCGGTCGGTGATAGACTTGGGGTGTGGACTCGCGGCTGCTGCAAGAGCTCAGGCGCATAGTAGGGCGGCGCTACGTCCTCCACCGGCCCGAGGAACTCATTGTCTATGAATACGATGCCACCATCGAACGGGCGCTGCCGGAGGCCGTCGTCCTGCCCGGCTCGGCCGAGGAGGTGGCGGCGGTGGTGCGCCTGGCCCGTCGCTACGGCGTGCCGGTGACGCCTCGCGGCGCTGGCACGGGACTCTCGGGCGGCGCTGTCCCCTGCGAGGGGGGCATCGTCCTCGCTACCGCCCGCCTGTGCCGCATCCTCGAAATAGACCCCGAGAACGCCCTGGCCGTGGTGGAGCCGGGGGTGGTGAACCTGGACGTCTCCTTAGCTGCCGCCCCTTACGGACTGTACTACGCCCCGGACCCCTCCAGCCAGAGGGCCTGCACCATCGGCGGCAACGTGGCCGAGAACGCCGGAGGCCCCCACTGCCTCCGCTATGGCACCACTACCAACCATGTGCTGGGGCTGGAGCTGGTAACGGCGGAGGGGGAACTGGTCTGGCTGGGTGGCAAAACGCCGGACGCACCGGGCTACGACCTGGTCGGGGTGGTGGTAGGTTCAGAGGGCACCCTGGGCATCGTGACCAAGGTGGTGCTACGCCTGCTGCCGCGGCCCGAGGCCACTGTGACCCTGCTGGCCATCTTCGACGATGTGGATGCCGCCTGCGAGGCCGTCTCGGCCATCATCGGTCAGGGCATCGTTCCTGCCGCCCTGGAGATGCTGGACCGCAACACCATGCTGGCGGTGGAGCCGTACGTCCAGGCGGGGTATCCGCCCGACGCCGGTGCCGTGTTGCTCATTGAGGTGGAGGGGCTGCGGGAAGAGGCTGTGGAGCAGGCCGAGGCGGTGCGGGGCATATGCCAGGAGCTCTCGGCGCGAGAGGTGCGCATGGGGTTCACTCCCGAGGAGCGGGAGCGGCTGTGGGCTGGGCGCAAGGCCGCTCTGGGTGCCCTGGGCCGTCTGGCCCCGTCCTACTACATACTGGATGGCGTGGTGCCCCGCACCAGGCTGCCCCAGGTGATGCGCCGGGTCTACGAGATCTGCGACCGCTTCGGCCTGCAGGTGGCCAACGTCTTCCACGCCGGTGACGGCAACCTGCACCCCAACATCCTCTTCGACGAGCGGGAGCCAGGGGCCGCCCGCCGCGTCCTGGACTGTGGGGAGGAGGTCTTGCGCGTCTGTGTCGAGGCGGGCGGCACCATCACCGGCGAGCACGGGGTGGGCTACGAGAAGCGGGACTACATGCGCTGGATTTTCTCCGATGACGACCTGGCGGTGATGGCTGCCCTGAAAGAGGCCTTCGGCGCAGGCGAGGCCTTCAACCCGGGCAAGGTCTTCCCCACCCATAAAGGCTGCGGCGAGGTGTCCTCCGGCATGCGCTCGGCCATCGCCAAGGTGGGGCCTGACGCCTACGTGTAGGGGACGGGCGGTGGGCCGGACCGGGGCCTTGGAGAGCGCCTTGCTGGACATCCTGGGCCGCGATGGCCTGGTCACGGGAGAGGCCGCTGCTGCCTATGCCATCGCCGAGATGACGCCTATCGCTGTCGCCCGTCCGTCCACGGTGGAGCAGGTGGCCGAGGTCTTGCGGCTGGCCTGCCGCGAGGGGCTGGCGGTGGTGCCGTGGGGCGGCGGCACCATGATGGGCCTGGGCGCTCCGCCCCGTCGCTACGATGTCGCCCTGGACCTGCGAAGGCTGGATCGCGTGCTGGAGCACGAGCCGGCCGACCTGACCTGCACAGTCCAGTCAGGTGTCGCAGTGGCCGCCCTCCAGTCCCGACTGGCCCAGAGCGGGCAGACGGTGGGCCTCGATCCTCCCCTGCCCGAGCATGCTACCGTGGGCGGGACGCTGGCTGCCGCCATCGCTGGCCCTAGGCGCTACGCTTGCGGCCACCCCCGCGACTACACCATCGGCATGAGGGTAGTGCTGGCCGATGGCCGCGTCACCAGGGCAGGGGGCAGGGTCGTGAAGAACGTCGCTGGCTACGACCTCTGCAAGCTGTACATCGGCTCCCTCGGCACACTGGGGGTCATAGTCGAGGCCACATTCAAGCTGCTGCCGTTGCCCCGGGCCACCGCTTCCCTGGCCTTTGCCTTCGCCGCGCCTCAGGCGGCCTGTAGCGTGTCGAGGGAGGTCTGGCGAAGGGGGCTTCCGGTGACTGCTATGTGGCTGCAACGAGAGGGCGGGCCCTATATCCTCTTTCTGGAGCTAGGGGGTAGCCCGGGCGCCGTGGCCCGAAGCGTGGCCATGGCCAGCGAACTGGCTGCCGCTGCCGGCGGCACCCCGGCCGAGAATGCGTCGCCGCGCTGGCAGGAAGCTATGGCCTCCCCCGCTCGCGGCGATACCCTGGCGGTGCGCCTGTCCGTCCTCCCCTCGCGTCTGCCCGAGGCCCTGGAAAGCCTGGCCGTTCTGGGGCCGGAGCTGACAGTCGCCTTCCCCACCGTTGGCAGCGCCTACGCACGCTGGCCGGCGACGGTGGATGCCCGGAGCGTCGCAGGGCAGGCGTTGCACATGGCCAGCGCCCTTCGGGGAACAGCGATCGTCCATGCATGGCCCTCGGCCTCGCCTCCTCCCGCTGACCTGTGGGGAGCTGCACCGCCGGCCGCCAGCATCATGCGCCGCATCAAGGAGCTGTGGGACCCGAGGGCAGTCCTGAGCCCGGGGAGGTTCGTGGCCGGGATATGAGCAGGCGCCCTCTCTCTTTCCCCTTCGCTCCCCTGGACCAGGACCTGTCCCGCTGCGTCCACTGCGGCCTCTGTCTCCAGAGCTGTCCCACCTATCGCCTCCTCCATCTGGAGGCCGATTCCCCCCGCGGCCGCCTGCACATCATCCGCGCCCTGACCGAGGGCCGCATCGGGCCTGCTCCCTCCGCCTTGGAGCATCTGGAGCTGTGCCTCCAGTGCCGCAACTGCGAGGCCGTCTGCCCCTCAGGGGTCCCCTTCGGCCGGGTGATGGAGTCAGCCAGGGCCATGGTAATGAAGGGAGGCCCCGCTCCCGCTGGGTGGATGCTGCGCCGGGCACTGCTGCGCCTCTTTCTCCTGCGCCCCGCCCTGACCGACGCCTTCGTCTCCTTGCTGTCGCCCGTCGCCCCCCTCGCCCGCGCCATGGCCCGTAACCTGCCCAGGAGGTTGCGATTGCTGGCCGCGTCGTCGCCGGCGCCTCAGGGGCGCCCCTACCGCCGCTACGGGCTGCTGCTCGAAGGAGGCCCGCGGCGGGTAGGCCTCTTTCTGGGCTGCGTCATGCCCGCCCTGTATCCCCGCGTGCACCGGGCGGTCGTCCGCCTCGTGGCCCTTGCCGGGTACGGGGTCGTATCGCCTGAGGGGCAGGGGTGCTGTGGTGCCCTCTTTGCCCATAACGGCGATATGGACACGGCCCTGTCGCTGGCGCGTCGCAACATCGATGCCTTCCTGGCTGCCGGCGTGGACGCGGTGGTGGTGGACGCGGCTGGCTGCGGCGCCATCATGAAGGAGTACGCGCACCTGCTGTCCCATGACCCTGCTTACGCTGAGAAGGCGCGACGCTTCTCGGCCCTGGTGAGGGACGTCACCGAGTTCCTGGCCGAAGCCCCCCTGCCTCCGCCCTCGCGGCCCCTGCCCCTACGGGTCACCTATCAGGACCCCTGTCACCTGGCCCACGCCCAGCGGGTGCGCGAGGCCCCCCGCCGGCTGTTACGTCAGGTGCCCGGACTGACTCTTATGGAGATGGAGCACCCGGACAGATGCTGCGGCAGCGCCGGAGTGTATTCCCTGACCCATCCCGCTCTGGCGCTCCAGGTGCTCCAGGAACGCATCCGGGAGGTCGCTGCTACGGAAGCAGACGCCGTCGTCACCGCTAACCCCGGCTGCATGCTGCAGCTGGAAGCAGGGACGAGGCTGGCCCGCCTCCCCGTTCGCGTCCTCCACGTGGCAGAAGTGCTGGCGGCCGCCTACGCCGACCTCGGGCCGATAGAGGGCATAGATGTCAGCCACGATGTTGGCAAGAGGTAGAAAAGCATGCTGACCGACGGGGGCAATGGTGGGCCGAGGCCATTGGCCTTCGCCTCCAAGATGGGTAAAATGACCCTGAATGCCCGCGGGGGAAGCGCAACAGGGGTGTATGACGGACCAGGGGTGGTGGCGATGGCGGCGTCAAGGCAGGAGGCTATGCGGGCCCAACTGTTGGACCAGGCTATCGATAGGCTGCTGCGCGGCGAGGACCCTCTTCTGGAAGAGGACGACGAGTTATCGTCCCTGCTGGAAGTAGCCCGTCTGCGTCACCGCCTCTCCAGGTTCCTTCGCGCCGTGGCTGCCGAGCGGCAGGAAGCCGTGTGGGGGCAGGTCCTGTCCAGGATCTCGCCCCCTGCCCAGTCCGAGCAGCCCTGAGGCGTCGAGGGCAGCTTCGGGCCTCTCCTGTCCGGGGCGTCCCCTGCTGGTCCCGAGTGAAGCTCCCCGTCAGACCAGCCCCAGGCCTGTGGGTGCTGGCCGGCCCGTCCATGCGCTAGCGAAATAGGTCGCGCTCGGGCGGGCGCACCATGTCGGTGGCCCTGCCCGGGCCCGGGCGGTACCGATAGCCACGAACGATGGCCGCCGGGACCCGTTCTAGCTTGCCCATCACCAGCTCCGCTGCCGCTGCCAGCTCGTCGGCCACGGCTATGGTGGTGACCCGCAGTTCGTAACCGTAGGGATCCGTCTGGCCCACGTAGTCGGCGAAGGGCGACATGCCCGCCACGCCTATGGCCACGTTGACGTGCCCCTCCCGCCATGGCCGGCCAAAGGTGTCGCTAACGATGACCGCCACCTCTGCCCCGCAGAGGTCTTTTATCCTGCGGCGGATGCCCTCGGCCGAGGCGTCGGGGTCTTCTGGCAACAGGGAGACATAGCCTTCGCCGGCCACGTTGGAGGCGTCCACCCCTGCATTGGCGCACACGAAGCCGTGTCTGGTCTCGGTGATGAGGACGCCTCGTTCGGCTCGCACGATGCGCCGGCTCTCCCTCAGCACCAGCTCCACCAGACGGGGGTCTTTGTCCAGCCTGGCTGCCAGCTCCTGGGCCTGGGGCGAGGGCGTAACGTCGACCAGGGCCACCAGGCGGCCCTCGGCCTTGGAGACCACCTTCTGGGTGACCACTACCACATCGCCGCTCTCGATGGGAGTGCCCTGGGCAGCGGCGGCCTCGACGATGAGGCGGGCGAGGTCCTGTCCGCGGGCCACTTCGCCGATGCCGTTTACGGGGATGATGCGCACTTCGGCCGGGGGTCCCGCCTGGGACTGACCCATTTCGCGCCCTATATCCCCACGATGCGCACGCCCGTGCGCGCCTTGTAGATGCGGTTGATGTTCAGCAGCAGGGCTGTCCACTCCTCCAGGTAGCGGGAGTTGGCCAGGACGCCGCCGTCCACCGCTCGCAAGTAGGCGATCTTCTCGGCCAGCTCCATCACCTTGCGCTTGGCCGAACGGTGGTCAGAGCAGATGATAACATCTCCCTGCATGGGCTTCTCCACGTTCTGGAGGAGAGTGGCATCCAGGTGGTGAAATCCGCTGACTACCTTGGCCTTGGGCACGAGGGCGCGCGCCTGTTCCGCTGCCGAGCCCTCGGGAACGCTGAGGGCACGGACGCCGTGGCCGCCGAACTGTAGCGGTACCACCACGTCCACCAGGATCTTCTCGTCGATGAGGTCGGCCAAGGAGGCGAGGGTCTCCTGATGGGCCTCGTAGGGCACCGTCACGAAGATGATGTCACCCTCTCGGCAGGCCTCGGCGTTCAGGCCGCCCCTCACCTTGCCCTCGGGGACCTTCTCCAGCACCTTGGCCACCGCCTCGGCTGCCCGCTGCTCGGAACGGGAGCCGATGAACACCTCCTCCCCCGCCTTGGCGAAGCGTATGGCCAGGCCCAGCCCCTCGGGCCCGGTACCTCCGATGAAAGCGATGCGTGCCATCCGTCTTCTCCTTCCGCCTGAGGGCGTAGAGGTCTAGCTGTATTATGGCACCCGCCCCTACCATCGAACAGGAGTGAGGTCCTTGGGCCGTCTCCTCTGGCCGGCCTCCTACCTGGCCCTCCTGGCTGCCCTGCTGGCGGCGACGGCCCTCATGGGCTGGCGGCTGCTGGGTGTGCTGGGCCCGCAGGGGCCGGTGGAGCGCCTGGCCGCCCCCTACAGCTACAGCACCCTGACCTGGGAAATGGCCCAGGTGCCCCAGAAGCTGGCCGCCAAGCTGGGAGGACGCCTGCGCCGCGAGGACGAGGCCGAAAGGGAGGAGCGCCTGCGTCGCTACCTGCAGGCCGCCGCCAGGCTTCGGCAGATATCGCAGCAGCCCGAGCTGGCGGCCCCGGGCGAGCGGGAAGCCCTCCTGCGCCAGATGTCCCGCGACGAGAATGCTGTGGAGCTGCTGCTGGAGGGTCGCATAACCGCTCTCCTGGAGGAGGCAGGGCTGACGACCTCGCCACCGCCCTTCGGGGGCCTCGGCATCGTCTTCCCTCCGGTGGCGGTGGAGCTGGGGCCGACGCCGAAGGTGCTGGCCGTTTCCCCTCGCGAGCGCATACTGCTACAGCAAGCGTTCCTTCTGACCCCTCGCCTCAGCTCGGGGCAGAGGGATGCCCTGGAGCGAGCGGCGGACGCGACCGGCGTCTCTTCCCTCGTGGTGGACGTGGGTGGCCTGGGTGCCTATCCCAGCATCGTCCCGGCCAGCGACGACTACGCCTTTCTCGTGGAGACGACCATCCACGAATGGGTCCATCATTACCTGGCCCTCTATCCCCTTGGCCGCAATTACTTCCGCAGCGCCGAGACCCGCACCATCAACGAGTCGGTGGCTGACCTGGTGGCCGAAGAGCTGACGGTGGCCTACTTCCGCCGCTATCCGATGGATGGGCAGGTGCCCCGCCTGCGCGAATGGCCGGCCGCCCTGGTGCGAGAGCTCCGCTCCCTGCGGCAGGAGGTGGAGGCCTTGCTGAGGCTGGGGCAGGTAGAGGAGGCCGAGTCCCTGATGGAGGCGCGACGGCAGGAGCTGGCCCGCCAGGGCTATTATATCCGTCGCCTGAACCAGGCCTACTTCGCTTTCTTCGGCCTCTATGCCGACAACCCGGCTTCCAGTAGCACCGTCGGCCCCAAGCTGGAAGCCCTGCGGCAGCGCTCGGGATCCCTGCGCCGCTTTCTGGAGGCCGTGAGGGGGATCACCAGCGAGGGGCAGCTGGATGCCCTGGTGGCCAGGCCCTAGCGTCCCAGGTCCACCGGCACCTCCATCACCCGCAGGTCGCCCCGGCCCTTCAGGTAACGCTTGAGGCCCAGCATGGTCTGGTTGTGGAGCAGCCGCTCCCACCAGTGGCGCACGCGCAGGCTCGGCAACAGGACCACCAGCTGACCGTTGGCCGAACGCGAGAGATAGTCGATGCAGGCCAGCATCGGGGCGAGGAAGGCACGGTAGGGGGACTCGACGATCAGCAACGGCACATCGGGCAGCAGACGCTCCCAGCGCTGACGGAACTCTTCGGCCGCCTCTCGATGGTCGGTGATGTGGACGGCGGTGATGCGTCCTCCCCACTCGCGGGCCACCTGGACCGCCGTGAGGGTGATGCGGTTGAGGTCGTCCACCGGGATCACGATGAGCGGCCGATGAGCGCCGGGTGCCAGGGGCATGCTGGCGGGGGGCGGGAGCCGCGCGACGTCCTCCTCGCTGACCTGCACCTGTTGGTGAAAGCGGCGGTAGTGGCGGTGGATCAGCATGAAGAGCACCACCAGCGTGGCCATCAGGAGGGTGGAGATCCACGCCCCATGGGTGAACTTGGTCATCAGGAAAATGGCCGCTACCACAGCCGTGGCGGCAGCGCCCACACCGTTGAAGAACATGCTCATCCGCCACCCGGGCTCCCTCAGGCGCCACCAGTGCCCCACCATTCCCGACTGGGAGAGAGTGAACGCCACGAACACTCCCACTGCATACAGGGGGATCAGGCGTGTCACACTGGCATTGAATGTGACCAGGAGCACACATGCCCCCACGGCCAGCGCCAGGATGCCGTTGGTGAAGGCCAGCCGGTCCCCCTTGAAGGTGAACTGCCGCGGCATGTAGCCATCGCTAGCCAGAATGGCCGAAAGGCGCGGAAAGTCGGCGAAGGCCGTGTTGGCCGCCAGAAACAGCACCATAGCCGTGGCAGCCTGGTAGACGTAATAGAGGGGACTCTCGCCCAGCACCTCCCGCCCCAGTTGCGAGACTATGGTCTCCCGCTCGTCGGGCACCAGTCCGTAGCGGCTGGCCAGGAAGGTGATGCCCATGAACAGGAAGGCCAGGATGCAGGCCATCCAGGTCAGCGTGACACGGGCGTTGTAGCTCTCCGGCGGCTTGAAGGCGGGCACCCCGTTGGAAATCGCTTCCACGCCGGTGAGGGCGGCGCTGCCCGACGAGAACGCCCGCAGGATCAGCAGGATGCTGAGGGCCTCCACCGGCTCGATGGGGTGTCGGGGCGGCGCGGCGTGCAACAGGCTTCCCGGGGCCTCGCCCAGCGCCACCTTAGCGATGCCCAGGAGGATGACCGTGCCCATCGACGCTATGAAGAAGTAAGTGGGTGCCGAGAAGATGGTCCCCGACTCGCGGATGCCGCGCAGGTTTCCCCAGGTGAAGATAGCCACCACCGCCACCGCCAACACCACCTTCAGGTCGAACAGTCCCGGGGCAGCAGAGGTGATAGCCGCGACCCCTGCCGCCACGCTCACCGCCACCGTCAGGGTATAGTCCACCAGCAGGGCCGCCGCCGCGATGAGGCCCGGCAATGGCCCCAAGTTCTCGTGGGCCACGATGTAGGCACCGCCTCCATTGGGGTAGGCGCGGATGGTCTGGTGATACGAAAGGGCTACGATAGCCAGAAGGGCCACGATGACGGCGGCGATGGGCAGCGACCACTTCAGCGCCCCCGAGCCTGCCAGGGCCAGCACGATGAGTATCTCCTCGGTGGCATAGGCCGAGCTGGACAGGGCATCGGACGAGAACACTGCCAGCGCCTTCACCTTGCTGAGCCGCTCGTGGATGGCCTGGGAGGTGGCGAAGGGACTGCCGATGAGGAGGCGTCGCAGGTCGGCCAGGTACCGCCCCACCGCATCGATGGGCCGGCTGCCCAGTGGTGTGGCCTCCAGGTAGCCCGGCGCCACCTTGGTCAGCCGCTGCTGTTTGGGGACGATGCGCAGGTAGGGCGTGCGGGAGGTGGCCCCATAGCGCACCTCCCGCACCTCGATGTCGGCATCGGCCACGGGCGATTCTCGTCCCCGCTCGTGCCTGGGCACCACGATGCGGGCATGCTCGTCCGTGGGTGTCGGCGCCTGAGGAGCGGGAGGGGTGGCCACAGCCCCCTCGTCCTGGCCCTTGGGCCGCTTCACCCGCACGAAGGAAGGGCGGCGCTGCTTGGGCTCTTCCATGCCGCCGGGGCACCCTCTTTCAGCAGTTTAGAGTAGCGGGGAAGCGGGCCTGGGTCACCTGTTGCGGCCGTTGCGGTCGCGGCCGCGTCCATTGCCCCCGTTATCGTTGACGGCCCCGTCCCCGTTCTCGGGGGTGGGGGTGGCGGTAGGCTGCACGGTCGGAGTAGCCGTTGGCCTCACCGTGGGGGTGACCCGAGGCGTCGGGGAAGGCGTGGGCGTGGGGGTGGGGCTGGGCGTCGGACTGGGGGTGGGCGACGCCTCCGGCTCGGCCCCCCCGGTAGGCGACTTGCAGGCGCCCGGCTTGCTGACGGGCACGCCCCGCGCGAATACCTCCTGCCGCCCATCGCACTCGGCCAGAACGACGTCCTGGGGCACGCGGAAGGGGGTGGGCGGGAACTGCAAGTGACGCAGGGCCACCATCATGAACTGCCGCCACATGGGGCCGGCGCCTGCCGAGCTGAAGGCACCCTGGGCCATGGGCGTGCCGTCGGTGTTGCCCATCCACACCCCTACCGCCAGCTCGGGGGTATAGCCCACCACCACGTTGTCGCGGAAGTCGTTCTCGGTGCCCGTCTTGGAGGCTGCGGGCGCGCCGATGGTCAGCCGAGACCAGTTGATGCCCTCCTTGGAGAGGATGTCGGTGATCATGTAGGCGAAGGCCGGACGCACGACCTGCTCGAGCTGAGGTCGGTATTCGTAAAGCACCTTTCCCTGCGAGTCCTCGATCCTCAGCACCGGCGACGGGTCCAGCTCCCGGAAGCCCGAGGGCAGGTCCTCCACGCTGGGCATGCCGGCCATGACGCCGTTGGTGGCCAGGGTGGAGTAGGCATAGGTCATGTCCAGGAGCCTCACCTCGCAGGTGCCCAGAGTCCAGGTGGGGCCGCAGGAGCGCTCGTTCAGCGGCACGTTGCAGGAGGCCCCGCCCACAGGGTTGGTGTAGGTGAGGCCCATACGCATGGCTGTCCGCACCACGTTGGCCTCGCCCATCTCCATCAAGGTGCGGACGGCCGGCGTATTGACCGACTCGGAGAGGGCCTTGCGCACCGTTATCTTGCCCAGATAAACGTCCCCGTTCCAGTTGCGGATGGGCTGGGGACGACCGGTGGGCCCTGGCAGTTGCAGCGGCTCGTCCTCCACGATGGTGGAAGGCACCCAGCCCCTCTCGAAGGCGGTTATGTAAGTGAAGACCTTCATGGTGGAGCCATGGGAGCGGCAGCTGATGGCCATGTTGACGTTGCCCTGGACGAGAGGACTGTCATCGAAATAGTTGCGGGAGCCTACCATGGCCAGGATCTCCCCGGACTGGGGGCGGATGGCCACGATGGCCCCGTTATGGGCGTTGTAACGGGCGCCGATGCTGTCCAGGATCTCGTTGACCGTCTGCTCACCCAGACGCTGCAGCTCCAGGTCCAGGGTGGTGGTGATGCGCAGCCCGCCTTTGTTGATGACCTCGTCGCAGCTCACCCCTGAGGGGGGGCGGAACAGGCCCCGTTTGCACATTTTGACCACCTGGTCCTGGGCGTAGACGACGAAGTGGGGTGCCTCGATGGCGTCCACCACGCTGCGGTAGGTGGGCTGCTGCTGGCGTGCCTGTTCTATCTGCTGGGGGGTGATGACCACTCCCGCCCGCTCCAGGGGCGGTATCTTGTTGACCGTCTCCAGGTGCCGCTGGATCAGGTCCAGGACCTCCTGGCGCCGGGCCTCGGCCCGCTCGCGGTTCTCCGGGCGCGTGGGGTCGTACAGGGCGGGGGCCTTCGGTATGCCGGCCAGCATCGCGGCCTCGGCCAGGGTCAGGTCCTTGGCCGACTTGCCGAAGTAGCGCTGGGCCGCCGCCTCCACCCCGTAGGCGTTGTTGCCGTAGAACACCTGGTTCAGGTACCACTCCAGCACCTGGTCGCTGGAATACTGGCGTCGCATCTCCAGGGCGAGCACCACTTCCTTCAGCTTCCGTTCGATGGTGCGCTCGAACCACCCCTCCTCGATGCGGCCATACAGGTTGCGGACGAGCTGCTGAGTTATGGAGCTGCCGCCGCTGCCCTCCAGGAAGCCAGGGCCGAAGGGGGTGAAGTTCTCGAGGAATGCCCGCGCCAGCCCGCGGAAGTTGACCCCCGGGTTCTCGTAAAAGCTGGCGTCCTCGGTGGCGATAGTGGCGGCGATGAGATAGGGCGAAATCTCCGACAGAGGTGCCGGCTCATACAGCCCGCTGACGGGGTTCATGGCCTGGTAGAGGAAGCGGCCGTTGCGGTCGTAGAAGGTGGAACTCTGCCACGAGGTCAGTTCGATGACCTTGTCGGGGGGAATGAGGTCGCCGGCGTAGTGCTGGTAGATGCCGTAAGCGGCGCCCGCGCCTCCCAGGACGAGCAGCCCCAATAGCACCAGCGCGGCCGTCACCGCCACCCCCAGGCGGGCCTTCCCCGCCCCCTGTCGGCGCGATTCCGCCCTGCGCAGCCGCGCCCGCCGCGTCCTCAAGGCGCCGTTCAAGGCTCCCTCACTAATATAACGAAGTGGCTGAGGCCGAGGATTCGTAGGGGGGTGTCCTCCAGCCGCTGCAGCCCCTTGAGCGCCCTGCCCACCGGCCCCCAGCGCCACGACGCCTTGTCGAAGCCAGGAAACACCTGCGAGTGTACCAGGGGCCGCAACGGCAGCCCTCGCCACAGGCGCCGTAGCCCCGCCGCTGTGTAGGCACGGGCATGGGGCACCAGCCGCCGCCGCAGCGGGTCGGGCAGGTAGTTGACGAGAGGCACATTGCCGAAAATGTAGCGTCGGCCCAGGAACACCCCGTGGGTCTCGAACGGAAAGAAGCGGTTCGGGCAGAAAATGACCAGGTGCCCGCCGGGCGACAGGACGCGACTGGCCTCACGCAGGGCCGCAGCATCGTCCTGCACGTGCTCCAGCACCTCGTGCATGAGCACAACGTCGAAGGAGCCGTCGCGAAAGGGCAGGTGCTCGGCCACGGCCAGGGCCACTGTGGACGTCACCTGGGCGGCCCGCCGCAAGCTGCGAGCGTCCACGTCTATGCCCGCCACGGTGGCAGCGCCCACCTCCAGCAGCCTTCGCAGGAAGGTGCCCACCCCGCAGCCCACGTCCAGCACTCTCTTCCCCTCCAAAGGGATATACCGACGGACCAGGGCCAAACGTCGCTCCAGGCCGTCGGTCCAGAGCTGGCTGGGGTGGCCCAGGAGGGCGCGAGGGTCAGTAGTCTCTAGTTTCTCCATGTATGCGTCCCAGGCTGGCCGCCGGGCGGCCGGCTGCTATAATAGTTTCGCAGACCCGAACACCCTGCGCACCCCCGCCCGATGCCCATCGACCGCGAGCAGGTCCTGCACATAGCCCGCCTGGCCCGCGTGGGCCTGAGCGAGGAAGACGTGGCCCGCTTTCAGGAACAGCTGTCCCAGATCTTGGACTACTTTCAGGTGCTGGAGGAGCTGGACACCAGCGAAGTCCCGCCCACCTCTCACGTCCTGCCCCTGGAGAACGTGATGCGCGAGGACGAGCCGAGCGCCCCCATGCCTGCCGAGGAGGCGCTGGCCAACGCCCCGCAGCGGGAGGGCGACTTCTTCAAGGTGCGCGCCGTCCTCGAGGAGTAGCCGGTGCCCTCGGAGCTTTTCCGCCTCACAGTCCACGAGGCCGCCCGCCTGCTGGCCCGCCGCGAGGTCTCTTCCACGGAGTTGACGCGGGCTGTCCTGGACCGCATCGAGGCAGTTCAGGGGCGCCTCAACGCCTTTGTCACCGTCACGGCCGAGCTGGCCCTGGAGCAGGCCCGGGAGGCGGACGAGCGCCTGACCCGTGGCGAGGGCGTCACCCCCCTGACGGGCATCCCCGCCGCTATCAAGGACGTTATCTGCACCCGCGGTGTGCGCACGACCTGCGGCTCCCGCATGCTGGAGAACTTCGTCCCACCATATGACGCCACCGTCATCGAGCGACTGAAGGCCGCCGGGCTGGTGATGGTGGGCAAGACCAACATGGACGAATTTGCCATGGGCTCCTCGGGGGAAAACTCGTACTTCGGCCCGACCCGCAACCCCTGGGACGAAGAGCGGGTGCCGGGCGGGTCCTCCTCAGGCTCAGCGGCGGCGGTGGCTGCCGACGCCTGCCTGTATGCCCTGGGGAGCGACACCGGCGGAAGCATCCGCCAGCCGGCTGCCCTGTGCGGCATCGTGGGCCTCAAGCCGACTTACGGACGCGTCTCGCGCTACGGTCTGGTGGCCTTCGCCTCCTCCCTGGACCAGATCGGCCCTATGACCAAGGACGTGACCGATGCCGCTCTGGTGCTGCAGGCCATCGCCGGTCACGACCCTCGCGACTCCACATCGGCGCCGGTGGAGGTGCCCGACTACGCTGCCTCTCTGGTCCCCGACCTGAAGGGGCTGCGCCTGGGCGTCCCCCGGGAATATATGGGTGAGGGGGTCGAGGAGGGGGTGCGCAGGGCGGTGGAGGAGGCTATCGACCGACTGCAAGAGCTCGGGGCCGAGGTGGACCGGGAGGTCTCTCTCCCTTCGACCCCTTATGCCCTGGCCTGCTACTACATCATCGCCCCCAGCGAGGCCTCGGCCAATCTGGCCCGCTACGACGGTGTCAAATACGGCTACTCCTACACCGAGGGGGCTTCCATGTGGGAGAACATGGAGCGGACGCGCCAGTTCGGCTTCGGCGCCGAGGTCAAGCGCCGAATCATGCTGGGGACGTATGCCCTCTCAGCAGGCTACTACGACGCCTACTACCTGAAGGCCCAGAAGGTGCGCACCCTCATCCGTCGCGAGTTCGAGGCCGCCTTCCAGCGCTGCGACGCCCTCGTGACGCCGGTGTCGCCCACCCCTGCCTTTCGCCTGGGCGAGAAGATGGCAGACCCGTTGCAGATGTACCTGAGCGACGTCTTCACCATTCCCGTGAACATCGCTGGGCTGCCGTCCATCAGCGTCCCGTGCGGCTTCAGCCAGGGGCTGCCGGTGGGGCTACAGGTCATCGGACGCCCCTTTGACGAGCCGACCATCCTGAGGGTGGCCTACGCTTATGAGCAGGCCACCGACTGGCACCTGCGGAGGGCACTCCTGTGACGGAGCGGCAGGGGCGGGTCATCGCTGTCTGTCTCAGCCCCAGGGGCGGAATCCCCAAATTCCCCCAGCCCCAGGTCGTGGTGGGGCCTCACGGCGTCGAGGGTGACTACCACAGCGGCGCCTTCCGCACCAGCCGCCGCAGCGGCCAGCAGGTGCCCAACCTGAGACAGGTATCGGTGTGCGCCCAGGAGGTCTACGACCTGCTGGAGACCCAGCTGGGGGTGAAGGTGCCACCGGGCGGCTTCTCGGAGAACGTGCTGGTGGAAGGGCTGGGGGACCTGGGCGACCTGGAGCCGGGCGACCTGCTCCGCTTCTCGGGCGGCGTCGAGTTCCAGGTCACGGAGCAGAACGTCCCCTGCGCCAATCTCAGCGTCTACCACCCCCTGGTTCCCAAGCTGGTCTACGGGCGTCGCGGCGTCGTGGGAGTGGTGCGAACGCCAGGGGTGCTGCGGCCGGGAGAATCGGTGACGGTAGTGCGGGCCGACGAGGACGTTCAGGTGGAGGCCTATGCCGGCGCCTTCTATCCCCAGCGTCCGCTGCGGGTGCTATGGCGTGACCGCTGGTGGGAGGTTCGAGAGGTGCTGGGGCAGGGCCGTAGTCCCGGTCGATTCCGCTTTGCGGTCCTGCTGGAGGATGACGTTCGCGTCACCCTTTGCTACCATGAGGGGCAAGATCGCTGGACGCTGCGTGCGCTCGGGAGGGCAGCCAGTTGAGCGATGGCCCTTTTGCTACGCGGAGCTATCTGTCCAAGAAGGTGGAGTCCATACCCTCCTCGGGCATCCGCCGCTTCTTCGAGCTCATCGCCAGCCTCGACGGCGTCATCTCCCTGGGGGTGGGCGAGCCTGATTTCGTGACCCCTGAGGCCTTTTCGCGGGCCGCCTTCGAGGCGGTGGCCCGCGGCGAGACCCACTACACCTCCAACTACGGCCTGCCCCAGCTGCGCCGCGCCGTCGCCCGTCACCTGGAGCGCCTGTACGGCGTCCGCTACGACCCCGACAGGGAGATCATCATCACCGTAGGGGTCAGCGAGGGGCTGCTGCTGGCCGCCCACGCCATCCTGGACCCGGGCGACGAGCTGCTCTGCCCCGACCCTTATTACGTGGCCTACCAGCCGGTGTGCGTCCTGGCGGGCGGAACCTTCGTGCCGGTGCCCACCGAGATGGAGAACGAGTTCCGGCTGCGAGCGGAGGACCTCGAGGCGCGCATCACCCCCAGGACCAAGGCCCTGCTCATAGGCTATCCTTCCAACCCCACCGGCGCCCAGATGACCCGCGAGGACCTGATGGCCATCGCCAGGGTGGTGGAGCGACACGACCTGGTGGTCATTTCCGACGAGATCTACGACCGTCTGAGCTACGACTTGCCTCACACCTGCTTCGCCTCGCTGCCGGGGATGCGCGAGCGCACGGTGCTCCTGGGCGGCTTCTCCAAGGCCTATGCCCTGACGGGCTGGCGGGTGGGCTGGGCCTGTGCCCCCGCCCCCATCCTTGAGGCCATGATGAAGGTGCACCAGTACGTCATCATGTCGGCGCCCACCCCCAGCCAGTACGCAGCCCTGGCCGCCCTGGAGGAGGGGGAGGAGGAGAGCCGGCGCATGGTGGAGGACTTCGACCGCCGCCGCCACCTGGTGATGGAGGCGTTGCAACGCATGGGGTTGCCCTGCCCACCGCCGCGGGGTGCCTTCTACGCCTTCCCCAGCGTCCGCCCCACCGGCCTGGACGACGTGGAGTTCGCCCACCGCCTCCTGCAGGAGGAGAAGGTGGCGGTCATCCCTGGCTCCGCCTTCGGGGAGCGGGGCCGCGGGCATGTGCGCATCTGCTACGCCGCGCCCAGGCACCACCTGGAGGAGGCGTTGCAGCGCATGGCCCGGTTCATCGCCGGGCTGTAGCCCCCGACCTTCACTCCCGCCACGGCCGGCCGCCAGCCCGCTGCAACAGGTCGCGCACCGCTCCCTCCGCTCCCGCAATGACCCCCTGGCTGTCCAGGCGCGCCGGCCCGCCGTCTCTGTCCAGGATCAGGCCTCCCGCCTCTTCCACCAGCAGGATGCCTGCCGCCACGTCCCACGGCTTCAGGTTGTGGTGCACGTAGAGGTCGAAGCGACCGCAGGCGGCATAGGCCAGCCCGAGGGCGGCCGACCCCATCAGGCGGAAGCCCATCATGTCGGGCCAGAGGGAGCGCATGGTGTCCAGGAGATGGGCGGCCCGGAGGTCGTCATAGCCGAGGTCGATGCCTATTAGCGACTGGGAAACGGAGCCTGCACGCGAGACGCTGGCCCGCTGTCCGTTGAGGGAGCAGCCCTGTCCGGCCACGGCCAGGAACTCCTCGCCCAGCAGGGGCGCGTAGGTGAGGGCCAGCAGCGGCCGCCCGTCGCGACACAGGGCGATGCTGTAACAGAAGTGGGGTATGCCACGGGAGAAGTTGTGGGTGCCATCCAGGGGGTCCACGACCCACGTCCAGCCGTCGCCTGCGGCCGTAGAGTTGGCCGTCTCCTCCGAGAGGACGGCATGATCGGGGAACTCGGCCGAGAGCAGCCGCAGCGTCTCCCTCTCGGCCAGCACATCGGCCTCGGTCACGAAATCGCGGCGTCCCTTGGCGGTCACCTGCTGTCGAGGGCCGAAGCGTTCGCTGAGGATGCGGCCAGCGACGCGCGCGCACTCGCGGGCCACCTCCAGGGCTGTGCGTCCACTGGTAGCGAGGGGTAGCTGGACGGCCATGCCCCCTCACATGCGGTCGGGGGCCGACATGCCCATCAGGTGCAGGGTGGCCGCCAGGGCTGCCTTGGTGGCCCCCACCAGCTTCAACCTCGCCTTGGACAGGGGCACGTCTTCCGAGACCACCCGGCAGCGCTCGTAGAAGTCATGGAAGGCCGTGGCCAGGTCTAGGGCGTAGTAGGGCAGCAGATGGGGCTCCAGCTTGCGGGCCACCGTCTCCACCATCTCCGGCAGCCTCAAGACCTGTCGGATGAGGGCCAGCTCCGGCTCCTCCCCCAGCAGGGAGACATCGCCGTCGCTGTAGTCCAGTGCCCGCTCGCGGGCGTGCAGGAGGATGCCCGCCATGCGGGCGTGGGCATACTGCACATAGTAGACGGGGTTTTCGGCCGACTGCCGCGCCGCCAGCTCCAGATCGAAGTCCATGTGGGAGTTGGGCGCCCGCGACAGGAAGAAGAAGCGGCAGGCGTCGGCCCCCACCTCCTCCACGACCTCCCGCAGAGTTATGATCTCGCCCGCCCGCTTGGACACGCGCACCTCCTCGCCGCCCCGCTTCAGGGTAACCAGCTGGTGGATGATGATGACCAGCCGCTCGGGATCGATGCCCAGGGCAGCCACGGCCGCCTTCATGCGCGGCACGTGGCCCTGGTGGTCGGCCCCCCATATGTCCACCACCCGGTCGTAGCCGCGGACGAAGAACTTGTGATAGTGATAGGCGATGTCCGAGGCGAAATAGGTGGGGCGTCCGTTGGAGCGCACCAGCACGTTGTCCTTGTCCTCGCCAAGGGCCGAGGAGGTGAACCAGACAGCGCCCTCCTTCTCGGTGACGTAGCCCCGCTCGCGGAGCAAGCGCATGACCGTCTCGTAAGGCTCGGGGTAGAGGGACTGCTCGCTGAACCAGGAGTCGTATCGCGCCCCCATCAGGGCCAGGTCCTCGCGGATGCGCTCCAGCATCCTCTCCATCCCGAAGCGGTGAAGCTCGGGCGGGCAGGGGCTGTCGCGGTAGCCCAGCAGACGGTCTCCGAAGCGGTCCTTGGCCTCCCGCGCCAGGTCCACCACATACTCTCCCGTGTAGGCCCCCGGGGGCACCTCTACCGCTTCGCCGTGGAGCTGACGGTAGCGGGCGAACAGGGTGGCGGCGAAGGTGTCCGTCTGGGTGCCGGCGTCGTTGATGTAGTATTCCCGCTCCACCCTGTAGCCTGCCGCCTCCAGCACATTGGCGAGGGTATCGCCGATGGCGAGGCCACGGCCCGCGGCCACCGTCAGGGGGCCGGTGGGATTGGCCGAGACGTATTCCACCTGCACCCTCTGTCCCTGCCCCAGGTCCAGGCGAGGGAAGGACTCGCCCTTTCGCAGCACCTCCTCCACCTGTCCAGCCAGCCAGGTGGGCGATAGGCGGAAGTTGATGAAGCCGGGAGGCGCGACCTCAACCTGCGCCACGATATCGGACGCAGGGACGCGGGCGGCGATGGCCTCGGCCAGGGACAGAGGGGTGGTGCCGGCCGCGCGGGCCAGCCGGAGGGCGATGTTGGAGGCGTAGTCGCCGTGCTCGGGGCGCTGGGGGCGCTCCACGGTGGAGTCCGGGAGGGCGACCCTGGGCAGTGCGCCGTCTTCCATGGCCCGGCGGGCCGCCTGTTGCACCAGCGCCTCGATCTCACGTCTGACCATCGGGGGAGTCCTCCAGAAGCGGTGCTGCCGGGCAGAGGCGGCACCGACTAGATTCTAACCCAAGGCCCCCGCGGGTGCACCTAGCTGATCTCGGCCGTGACGCCCTCCAGCAGGCGGGAGAGACGCTGGCGCAGGTGGCGGTGCTCGGGCCGGGACAGGTCGGGATCCGATTCCAGGATGCGGGTCGCTTCCTTGCGGGCCAGCTCGATGAGGGGCGTATCGGTTATGCTGGCCACCTTCAGGTCGGGCATGCCCGACTGGCGCACGCCGAAGTATTCGCCGGGGCCTCTCAGGCGCAGGTCTTCCTCGGCCAGTCGGAAGCCATCATGCACCGTTTCCAGGATGCGCAGCCGCTCCTGGGCCTCCTCGGAGCGGTTCTCCGACAGCAGCAGGCAGAAGCTCTGGTGCTGGCTGCGGCGCACACGTCCCCGCAGCTGGTGAAGCTGGGCCAGGCCGAAGCGGTCGGCAGCCTCGATGAGGATGACGGTAGCATTGGGGACATCCACCCCTACCTCCACCACCGTGGTGGTGACCAGGATGTCAAGCTCACCGTCGCGAAAGCGGCGCATCGTCTCGTCCCGCTCCCGTGGCGGCATCCGGCCGTGCATGAGGCCCAGGCGCAGGTCGGGAAAGACCTCCCGCGACAGGCGCTCGTATTCGGCCTCGGCGGCGCGCGCCGCCACTGCCTCCGACTCCTCGATGAGGGGGCAGACTATGTAGGCCTGCCTCCCCTGCCGCACGTGTCGGCGGATGAACTCGTACGCCTGCTGACGCTGGTTGGGCCGCAGGCGGTAAGTCTTGACGGGCGGCCGACCGGGCGGCATCTCGTCCAGGACGGTGACGTCCAGATCGCCGTAGAGGGTCAGGGCCAGGGTGCGCGGTATGGGGGTGGCAGTCATCACCAGCACGTGAGGGCTGCGGCCCTTCTCGCGCAGGGCCGCCCGCTGGACCACACCGAAGCGATGCTGCTCGTCGATGACCGCCAGGCCCAGGCGGGCGAACTGCACATGCTCCTGAATGAGGGCGTGGGTGCCCACGACGATGTCTATCTCGCCCCGGGCCAGCGCCGTCTGCACCTGTGCCTTCTCGCCAGGACGCAGCGCCCCAATGAGCAGCCCTATTCGCAAGGGTCGCTCCAGGTAGACGGGGCAGGCCACGGCATAGCCCGGGCCGGCCAGCTCGAACCAGGGGCCGTCCTGGGAGGGGCCATCCCCCTGGGCGCCGAACAATCGACAGAGGGTGCGAAAGTGCTGCTCGGCCAGGATCTCCGTCGGCGCCATGATGGCCCCCTGCCAGCCCGACCAGGCAGAGGCCAGCAAGGCAGCGGCAGCCACCACCGTCTTGCCGCTGCCTACGTCGCCCTCCAGGAGACGGATCATGGGTACGGGCCGGGCCAGGTCCGACAGCACGTCGGCGATGGCCCTCCTCTGCGCACCCGTCAGCTGAAAGGGCAGGGAGGAGACGAAGCCTTCCAGCACCTCCTCGGGCAGGGAGAGAACGGGCGCTTCGGCCCCCCGCTGCCACTCCAGTCGACGCCGCACCACCAGTAGCTGGACTGTCAGCAACTCCTCGAAGGCCAGCCGGCGACGGGCCTCCTCCATCTGATGGCGGGAGTCGGGGAAGTGGACCTGACGCAGGGCTTCGGCTATGGGCAACAGCTGCAGCCGCTGGCGCAGCTCTACAGGCAGCACCTCGGGCACCTGGTCGGCGCAGCTGTCGAGGGCCTGACGCACCAGTCGACGCAGGAAGCGTTGCGACAGGCCCTCGGTGCTGGGGTACACGGGCACCAGGCGGCGGGTGTTGACCGACTCCTGGTCGATAGGCTCCCACTCGGGGTTCTCCATCTGGACCTGGCCGCGGAAGACGGTGACCCGACCGGAGAAGGCGGCCTGCATGCGGGGCCGCAACTGCCTGGCCACGTGGGTCTGGCCCCACCAGACCAGACGCAGGGTGCCGGTGTTATCGCTGACCACGGCCTCGGTGGCCTTGCGGCCCCCGAGGGTAGTGGCTGCGACCGTCCAGACGGTGGCGATGACCGTCTGTTCCTCCCCCACCGCCAGCTGGGATATGCTGCGGACGGCGCTGTAGTCGTTGTAGCGGTGGGGGAAGTGATAGAGCAGGTCGCCAACGGTGCGCATCCCCAGCCGCTCCAGCTTCTGGGCGTAGGGGCGGCTCACGCCGCGCAGGGCGTGGATGGGATCGTCCAGACGCAGGGCCGAATTGTAGCTGGCCTCGGCCCCGTGGTGCGGCCGACGGGCTGTCGACACGGGGCGGGCGATGGCCTTCAGCAAGGCCTCCACCACCCGCCGCCGCTGGATGGGATGCAGGGAGGCGTAGCCCCTTGGGGGGAGGAGGGAGATCACGCGCAGGAGCTCGTGGCCGTCGGGCAGGCGGTTCCGGGCCAGGAAACGCCGCAGGTAGGCGTCCAGCCCCCCCACCACGGCGGTGTCGCTGTACCTCTTGGCCCTCTCCAGCTCCAGGACTTTGCGCAGGTCTTCCAGAGGGCCCTTCACCGTCCGCCATCCCCTCCCCGAGGCGCCGCCGCCCTATTCCTCCCCTTCCAGCGTCCCGACCCCCAGCAGCCCCGGCCCGGCGTGGGTGCCTACCACGGGGCCGATACGCACTAGGTAGGGCTGGGCATGCGAGAGCATCGGCCGCACCCGCTCCAGCAGGGCCTCGGCCTCTGCCCGGTCGGTGGTGTAGCCGATGGCCATCTCCTTGATGCGTGGCGTGGCCAGGGCGAGCTGTAGCAGGCGTTCGCGGGCCTGCTGACGTGTGCGGACGCGGCCTTCCGGGTGCACTTCCCCATCCCGCAGGGAGAGGATGGGCTTCACGTGTAGGAGGGATCCCAGGAAGGCGCGGGCGCGGCCGATGCGCCCACCCCGACGCAGGTACTCCAGCGTGTCCAGCACGAAGTAAAGGCGCACCCTGTCCACGCAGTGGCGGGCGATGGCGAGCACCTGCTCCATGCTGGCGCCGCCGCGGGCGGCCCTGGCCGCCGCCAGCACGATGAATCCCATGCCCATGGACACGCTCAGCGAGTCCACCACCTCGATGCGGGCGCCCCGCTCCCGCAGGGCCTCGGCGGCACGGCAGGCGTTATTATAGGTGGCCGAAAGCTTGGACGATATGTGGATGCAGACCAGCTCGTCCGCCTCCTGCAGCACCTCCTCGTAGGCCTGGAGCATCTCGCCCACCGAGGGGGCCGAGGTGGTGGGCAGAGTCTTGCTCTCCTGCAGGAGGCGGTAGAAGGTATCGTGGTCTATGTCTATCCCCTCCTTGTAAGCGCGGTCGCCGAAAACGACGGTAAGGGGGACGACAGCGATGTCCAGCTCGCGCACCAGCTCGGGAGGGAGGTCGGCCGTGCTGTCGGTGACGATCTTTACCGGCAAGTGCCACCTCCGTGCTGAAGGCTCGGGGCCAGTATAGCACGGTGCCCGGCTCGGTCCGGGCTACCACCAGACCTTGCCTTCCACGTCCTCGGGGCGCAGGTCGTCGTAGCTCTTGAGCCAGAGGCCGGTGGAGAGGTACTTCCAGCCGCCGTCCGCCAGCAGGCAGACGATGTTTCCTCGCTCCAGCCGCTCCGCGACCTTCAGGGCGGTGCGCAGGACTGCCCCCGAGGAGATGCCGGCGAAGATGCCCTCCCGCTCCAGCAGCTCCTTGGTCATGGCGAAGGAGGTGCGGGAGTCCACCACGAAGCGGCCGTCCAGCACGGACTCGTCCAGCACGGGGGGTATGAAGCCCTCGTCCAGGCTGCGCAACCCCTGCACCAGGTCGCCGGGATGGGGGACGGTGGCCACTACCTTGATGTTGGGATTGTATTCCTTCAGCCGTCGTCCAACGCCGGTGAGGGTGCCGCCGGTGCCCAGCCCGGCCACGAACACGTCCACCTCCGGCAGGTCGCGGATGATCTCCTCGGCAGTCGTCTCGTAGTGGGCGCGGGGGTTGTGGACGTTGCCGTACTGGTAAGGCATGTAGTAGCGGTCGGGCGCCTCCTCCAGCATCCTCTGGGCCAGAGCGATGGCGTCGTTGGTCGAGCGGGCGCCCCGGGCGTAGACCACTTCCGCCCCGAAGGAGCGGATGAGCTGCTCCCGTTCCGGCGTGACGTTGTCGGGCAGGACGCAGACCAGGCGGTAGCCCTTCACCCTGGCCACCATGGCCAGGCTGATGCCGGTGTTGCCGCTAGTGGGCTCCAGGATGGTCTTGTCGGGCGTCAGCTCGCCCGACTCCTCGGCCGCGCGGATCATGTAGAGGGCGATGCGGTCCTTGAGGCTGCCGGTAGGGTTGTGGCCCTCGAGCTTGGCGAAGATGCGCACCCCTGGCTTGGGGCTGAAACGCTTCAGCTCCACCAGGGGGGTATTGCCGATGCACTCGAGAATGTCCCTGTAGACACGGCCCCCCACGGTGGGTGCCGGCAGCGGGGTCCTGCGCTGGGCGTTGCCCCCCTCAGCGACCACCCTCACCCCCCGCCAGGGCGGGCAGAATGGAGACCACGTCCCCGTCCTTCAGGGGGGTCTCCAGCTGCTGCAAGAAGCGGATGTCTTCGTCGTTGAGGAAGATGTTGACGAAGCGGTGCAGCTGGCCGTTGTCCAGCACGCTGCCCTTGAAACCGGGGTAGAGGGCCTCCAGCCGCTCCAGCAGTTCCCGCACCGTTCGCGCCTCCACCTGGACGGAGCGCTGGCCACCGGCCAGGCGCTGCAGGTTAGCGGTCAGACGAACTTCGACCGTCATGGCACCCGCCTGCACTTCATTATAATTGCGCTGTCTATTTTGCGCATACCTACGAGTGCTGGCGGCCCGGGAAGGGGGCGCCGCAGAATCCCTCGTAGTCGATCAGCTCGGTAATGGTGGGGTCGTCGCCGCACAGGGGGCACTTGGGGTCGCGCCGCACCTTCACCGTCCGGAACTCCCCCGCCAGGGCGTCGTAGAGCAGCAGCCGCCCCACCATGGGCTCGCCGATGCCCAGGATGAGCTTCATGGCCTCGATGGCCTGCAGGGAGCCGATGACCCCCGTCAGCGCGCCCAGCACCCCCGCCTCGGCGCAGTTGGGCACCGCCCCGGGCGGAGGCGGCGAGGGGAAGAGACAGCGGTAGCAGCCCTGCCCGGGCACGAACACCGTCAGCTGGGCATCGAACATGAGGATGGCTGCGTCCACCAGCGGCTTACCCGCAAAGTAGCATGCGTCGTTGACCAGATAGCGAGTGGTGAAGTTGTCGGCCCCGTTTATGACGATGTCGTACTGGGGGATGATGTCCATGGCATTGTCGGACGTGAGGGGTGCCTCGTGGAGCACCACGTTCACGTCCGGGTTGTAGGCGAGGAGCGTCTCCTTGGCCGACTGGGTCTTGGGCTTGCCAACGTCGTCGTTCTGGTGCAGGACTTGCCGCTGCAGGTTGGACAGGTCCACCACGTCGAAATCGACTATGCCGATGGTCCCGACCCCGGCCAGCGCCAGATAGAGGGCCGCCGGGCCTCCCAGTCCGCCGGCGCCCACCACCAGGACCTTGGCGGCCATCAGCTTGCGCTGGCCCAGTGGCCCCACCTGGGGCATGATGATGTGCCGCGAGTAGCGCATTACCTGCTCGGGAGTGAGGACCTGTCCGCCCGCCAGGGCGGGGATGACGGCCACCTCGTCCCCGTCCCGCACGGGCGTCTCGGGCCCCTGCAGGCTGTGGATCTCCTGGCTGTTGAGGTAGACGTTGATGTGGGCCTGAATGCGCCGGTCCTGGTCGAAGACCATGCTGGCCAGGCCGGGGTAGCGCTGGGCCAGGTGCTCCAGCACCTCCCGAACCGTGCGGCCCTCGGCCTGCACGTAGGCCTGGTTGCCGGCCAGCTTGCGGAAGGGCGTCGGTATGTAGACGTTCACGCCCAAAGCTCCTCTCCTCCTGTCATTCCAGGAAGCTGTAGCGCTCGCCCGTGTCGGGGAGCACCGTTACCACTCGCTTTCCCTTGCCCAGGCGTCGTGCCACTCGGATAGCGGCGGCCACGTTGGCCCCGGACGAAATGCCCACCAGCAGCCCCTCTTCCCGGGCCAGACGGCGCGCCATGCTCATGGCCTCCTCGTCGCCGATGCCGATGACCTGGTCGATGATGCGCCGGTTCAGCACCCCCGGCACGAAGCTGGCGCCGATGCCCTGGATGCCGTGCAGGCCGGGGCGGCCGCCCTGGAGCACCGGCGAGCGCGCCGGCTCCACCGCCACCACCAGGATGTTGGGGTCGTGCTCCTTCAGCACCTCGCCCACGCCGGTGATGGTGCCGCCGGTGCCCACCCCGGCCACGAAGGCGTCCAGCCTCCCCTCGGTGGCCTCCAGCACCTCCAGGGCGGTGGTGCGGCGGTGGATCTCGGGATTGGCCGGGTTCTCGAACTGCTGGGGCATGAAGTAGCCCGGGTTGTTGCGCACCAGCTCCTCGGCGGCGTACACGGCGCCCGTCATGCCCTCGATGGCCGGCGTCAACACCACCTCGGCGCCGAAGCGGGCCAGGAGATCGCGACGGGCGAGGCTCATGTCCTCCGGCATGGTTACGATGAGGCGATAGCCCTTGACGGCGGCCACCATGGCCAGGCCTATTCCCGTGTTGCCGCTGGTGGGCTCCACGATGGTGTCTCCGGGCTTGATGAGGCCCCGACGCTCGGCGTCCTCGATCATGGCCAGGGCGATGCGGTCCTTCACCGAGCCGGCCGGGTTGAGGGACTCTACCTTGGCGAGGACCTCGGCTGCCCCCTCGGGCACCACCCGGCGCAGGCGCACCATGGGGGTGTCGCCGATGAGGTCGAGGACGCTGTCAGCTATTCGGCCCCGCCTAGGCATGTCCGTGTCGCCTCAGATGACATAACGGTCGGCCCTGACCGCTCGCTGCCTGTCCCTGGCTGCCAGCTCGCCAATGGTGGTGTTCTCCAGCACCTCCAGTATGGCCTGCTGGACTCGCTCCCACATCTCCCTCTGGGCGCAGCCGCCGGCGCGGGTGCACTCGGAGGCCTCGTCCAGGCACTCGATGGGCATGATCTTGCCCTCCAGAGCCTCCACTACCTCGCTGACGCGGATCTCGTCGGGGTGGCGCAGCAAGGCGTGGCCTCCGGCAGGGCCGCGGATGGAGCGGATGAAGCCTGCCCGGCGCAGGGTGGCCAGCAGCTGCTCCAGGTAGGACTCGGGTATCTTCTGGCGAGCGGCTATCTCGCTGCTCTGGATGGGCCGCCCCTCGCCGTAGTGGTGGGCCAGCTCGATGAGCGCCCGTATGCCGTAGTCGCCCTTGGTAGAGACGCGCATGCCCCGCCCGTTCCCCAAAAAGTAGAGTAATCCCGTCAACAATCATATCATGCCCCATGAGGGCGGGGCAAGGACGGGGCCGTTGGGGGGCCTCAGCCCCCGGCCACGGCAGGGACTATGCTGACCTCGTCGCCGGGCTTCAAGGGGGTGTCCAGCCCCTGCAGGAAGCGCACGTCCTCGCCGTTGACGTAGATGTTGACGAAGCGGCGGATCTGGCCGGCCTCGTCTACCAGCCGCTCCTTGATGCCCGGGTAGCGGGCGTCGAGTGCTTCGATGCACTCGATGAGGCGGCTGCCGTCACCGACCACCACGTCCTGCTGGCCGGTGAGGGCTCGTAGTGGCGTAGGGATGCGCACCGTGATGCTCATCTCTGCTCCTCTTAACCCTCCACGATATCGCCCGGGACGGGGTCTACCCGCACGCCCTGTTCCTGGACCCAGCGGATGCCCCGCTCGATCTCCTCCATCTCCCCTTCCAGCTCCAGTATCACCCAGCCCCGGTCCTCGGCGACGTCGGCCCGGCGGATGTTGGTCACCAGGTCGAACTGCCTCCCCAGGCGCCAGATGATGGGCTCCTGTATGAGGTGCGGCGGAAAGGTGAACTTGACCCTCTGTTTGGCCACCGTCGACTCCTAGCCGCGGGCGGTGGGCAGGGCGCCCTGCCGCCGGGCGATGGCCTCCTCGAAGGAGGCGATGGTGGGGTCCACCAGCACCGGCTCGGCCAGGGCGTCCTGGACGGCCTCGGCCGTCTTGAGCCCGGCTCCCGTTATGAAGGCTACCACAGTCTCGTCGGGGTCGATACGCCCCTCGCGGGCCAGGCGCCGCAGGGCGGCCACCACCACGCCCCCGGCCGTCTCGGCGAAGACGCCCTCCGTCTCGGCCAGGAGCTTGATGCCCTCCACCACCTCCTCGTCGGTCACTGCCACCCCGTAGCCGTCCGTCTCGGCTAGCACCTTCAGGGCGTAATAGCCATCGGCCGGATTGCCGATGGCCAGCGACTTGGCAATGGTGTTGGGCCGCTGCGGCCGGATGTCGAAGCTGCCCCGGTCCCAGGCCTCTACAATGGGCGAGCAGCCCAGCGCCTGGGCGGCGGTCATGCGCGGCTTGCGCCACTCGATGAGGCCCAGCCAGGCCAGCTCCTTGATGCCCTTGTAGATCTTGGTGAACAGGGAGCCGCTGGCAGCGGGGACGATGCAGTGGTCGGGGGCGCGCCAGCCCAGCTGCTCGCATACCTCGTAGCCCAGGGTCTTGGACCCCTCGGCATAGTAAGGGCGGACGTTGATGTTGACGAAGGCCCAGCGATACTTCTCGGCCAGCTCGCTGCACAGGCGGTTCACGTCATCGTAGGAGCCGCGCACCGCCACCAGCACCGGCCCGTAAATGGCCGACCCGAGGATCTTGGCTGCCTCCAGGTCGGCGGGCACGAAGACGAGCGCCCGCAGGCCGGCACGGGCGGCGTGGGCTGCCACCGAGTTGGCCAGGTTGCCGGTAGAGGCGCAGGCCAGAGTGTCGAAGCCGAACTCTCGCGACTTGGTGGCCGCCACCGAGACCACCCGGTCCTTGAAGGACCAGGTGGGATTGACGCAGTCGTTCTTCAGGTAAAGGTGACGGAGGCCCAGGGCCCGGCCCAGGTTGCGGGCCTCCAGCAGGGGCGTGAAGCCGGCGCCGATGTCCACCGGCTCCCCCTCGGCAGGCAGGAGGTCAGCGTAGCGCCAGATGGTCAAGGGCCCCTGCTCGATGCGCCGACGGGAGATGTGCCGACGCAGGGCCTCGTAGTCATACATGACCTCCAGGGGGCCGAAACAGAACTCACAGACGTATATGGGGTCGAGCGAGTAGAGCCGCCCGCACTCGCGACAGCGCAGGTTCTTCGCGAAGGACATGGCGCCAGACCTCCTGCCCAAGATAGGTGCCCTGGCTCCTCCCGACCGCCGTGGCCTGGCGCTGCGTCCTTCGACCCCTGCTCTGCCTCCGCCTGGCTTAAAGAAAAGCCCCTTCCGGTGTCGAGAAGAGGCCTTGCTTCGCCTTTTCTCCCCCTTATCGTCCCCCGCCAGAGGCGGGGACGGCGTTGGCACCGCTGCAGGGGCCGCCTCTAGGCAGGCCCCGGCCGGTTGCCGGGCTTCACCGGGCCGTTCCCTCCACCACTCTGGATAAGAGGGGCCATATTCTGTTGTCGAGTGCGTATGCTACCACGGCCTCGAACCTGTGTCAATGAGCTGCGAGCTGTGGCCTATAATGGCCTTGCTATGGCGCGGAAGGTGCTGGTGGTGGACGACGAGCCTACCCTGGTGGCGGCCCTGCGATACACCCTGGAGCGGGAAGGGTTCCAGGTCCTGGAGGCGGGCGATGGCGAGACGGCCCTGCAATTGGCCCGCAGCCAGTCGCCCGACATCGTCATTCTGGATGTGTTGCTGCCCGGCCTGGACGGTTTCGAGGTCTGCCGGAGACTGCGCCGCGAGTCGTCGGTGCCCATCATCATGCTCACCGCCAAGGGCGAGGAGACGGATCGGGTGGTGGGGCTGGAGCTGGGCGCCGACGACTATGTGGCCAAGCCCTTTTCCATGCGCGAGCTACTGGCCAGGGTGCGGGCCCTGCTGCGCCGCGCCCAGGGCCTCCAGCCCCAGGGGGAGGCCATCGTCTCGGGGGACCTGCGCCTCGACCTGCGGCGGAGGGAGGCTTACCGTGGCGACGTGCCGCTGCCCCTGAAGCCCAAGGAGTTCGACCTGCTGGCGTTCTTCATGCGCCACCGCGGCCGCGCCTTCAGCCGTGAGGAACTGCTGGATCAGGTGTGGGGCTACGAGTATGCCGGCGACACCCGCACCGTGGACGTGCACGTGCGCTGGCTGAGGGAAAAGATCGAGGAGACGCCGAGCAAGCCCACCCGCATCATCACCGTCCGCGGCCTGGGCTACCGATTCGAGGGCTGAGGCGGTGCAGCGGTTCCCTGCCGCGGGCTGACGAGGGCGCGGAATGTCCACCTCCGACCTGAGGATCCTCCTGTCTCTGGCTCTCGCTCTCTTGGTGGCCCTGGGGGTCTATCTGGTGCTGGTGGAGGAGGCTGGACCTGGTACCGTGGCCCTGGCCGGCGCCTGCCTGCTGGCCCTGGCGCTGGTGGTCGCCTACCTGGGGCGACGCCGCTGGAGCGCTTCGGCCCGGGCCCTCTACTCCCTGGCAGCGGGCCGGCCGCTGCCCGCCGATGCTCCCGCTGAGCTGTCCGGGCCGTTGGCAGCAGTGGCCGAGGCGCTCCACGACGTCCGCCAGGAGCGCGACCTGCTGCTGGCCGCCCTGGATGCCAGCCCCGATGCCCTGCTGGTGCTGGACGCCGAGGGTCGCGTACGCTTCAGCAACGCCGCTGCCAGCACGGTCCTGGGCCAGGAGCCTCATGCCCTGGCGGCCCAGCCCCTGGCCTGGTTCCTGCCCCAGGCCGAGGCTGTGGACGCCCTGAGGAGGGTGCGCAGGGAGGGCGGTTCCGCGTCCTCGACGGTGGAAGGCCCCGGAGGCCGGCCCCTGGAGCTGACGGTGACCGCACTGGGCAGCAGCGGCAGGCTGCTGGTCTCACTGCGCGACCTGACCGAGGTGCGCCGCGTGGACCAGGTGCGCCGCGACTTCGTCGCCAATGTCTCCCACGAGCTGCGCACCCCCATCGCTGCTGTGAAATCGGCCCTGGAAGCCCTGCGGGCCGGCGCCCAGGACGACCCCCAGGCCCGCGACCTTTTCCTCGCTCGCGCCGAGGAGGAGACGGAGCGCATGGCCCGACTGGTGGAGGAGTTGCTGGAGCTGTCGCGTTTGGAGGCAGGGGTAGATGTCTTCGTCCCCCAGCCGGTAGACCTGGCGACGGTCCTGTCCCGGGCGGTGGAGCGCATGGCGCCCCGCGCCAGGGAGGCGGGCTTGGGCCTGGCGTTGCAGCTGCCTCCCCGACTGCCCCCCGTCCGGGGGGACGCCGAGCGTCTGGAGCGGGCCGTCCTCAACCTCCTGGACAACGCCATCAAGTTCACACCAGCGGGGGGGTCGGTGACGGTCACGGCAGCGGAGGGCGATGGCGGCGTCGTTCTGACAGTGCGCGATACGGGAGTAGGCATCGAACCTGCCGACCTCCCGCGCATCTTCGAGCGTTTCTATAAGGCCGACCGCTCTCGCCGTCGTCCCGGAGCGGGCCTGGGCCTGGCCATCGTCAAGCATATAGTGGAGGCGCACGGCGGGCGGGTGTGGGCCGAGAGCAGCCCCGGGCAAGGCTCAGCCTTCAGCATCTTTCTGCCCCTCGCTGACTGACGCCCCGCAACTTTTACCTGTGCTAATGGCCCGTTAACATCGCGTTGAGGATACGGTCAGGAGGGGGATCTAGCATGGTGGGTGAAAGGAGGGAGAGAATGCAGAAGGCACCCGACAAGCCCAAGGAGACCCTGGTCACCGGCCAGGGAGACCTCTTCACCCGCCTGTTCCGCCACGTGGCGCCCGACGCCACCGAGCTGGTGCTCGTGCGCCATGGCGAGGCGGCCCCCATCCCCCCGGACGCGGCCAGTTACGACCCGCCCCTCTCGGAGCGGGGGCGCTGGCAGGCCGAGCGGCTGGCCCGGCGCCTGGCCGGCACCCGCATCGACGCCCTTTATGCCTCGCCCCTGCGCCGCGCCCAGGAGACAGCCCAGGCGGTGGCCGAGGCCACAGGCCTGTCCATCGAGACCGTCCCCGACCTGCGTGAGGTAGAGACGGACATGGCCCGCCTGCGGACGGCCTTCCGCGGCCGCGACCGCGAGGAGCTGGTGCAGGACCTGGCCCGCTGCCTGCTGGCGTCCCCCAGGTGGGACACACTGCCCGGGTTCGAGCCGTCCCACCGCTTCCGCCTGCGGGTGCGCAGGGCACTGGACAGCATCGTGGCCCGGCACCCTGGTCAGAGGGTGGTGGTGATCTGTCACGGAGGGGTCATCAACCTCTGCCTGAGCTTCGTCCTGGACGTCCCCCGCGACATCTTCTTCCTGCCCGAACACACCTCTCTGACGGTGGTCAGGATGTCGGGCGAGCGGGCGGCCATCCAGACGGTGGGCGACTGCGCTCACCTCTGGGACGGGGGCATCCCGGATTTTACGCAGCGTTAAGCCCCGTTAACACGCCGTTAAAACTGGCCCCCGCACACTAGAAGCGGGGGCGCAAGGAGGAAAGGGTTGAACGTGCGCTCTCTCACTGTGCGTGGCCTGGCCGTCGTGTCCCTCTCTCTGGCGCTGGCCCTGCTGGCTGCCTGTGGTTCCCAGGGCGGCGGCTCGGGCCTCTCCGGCCGCATAATCGTGGATGGCTCCAGCACCGTCTTCCCCATCAGCGAGGCAGTGGCTGAGGAGTTTCGCGCCAAGGAACCGGGTGTAGAGGTGGTGGTTGGCATTTCCGGCACGGGCGGCGGCTTCCAGAAGTTCTGCAACGGCGAGACGGACATCTCCGATGCGTCCCGCCCCATTCGCCAGCAAGAGATAGACGCCTGCCGCAACAACGGCATCGACTTCATCGAGCTGCCAGTGGCCTTCGATGCCCTGACGGTGGTGGTCAACCCGGCCAACGACTGGGTGGACTGCATCACTGTGGCCGAGCTGAAGAAGATGTGGGAGCCGGCGGCCCAGGGCACCGTCACTCGCTGGAACCAGGTGAACCCGGCCTGGCCCGATCGTCCCCTGCGCCTCTACGGCGCCGGCACCGACTCGGGCACCTTCGACTACTTCACCGAGGCCATCGTCGGCAAGGAGGACGCCAGCCGCGGCGACTACACCGCCAGCGAGGACGACAACGTCCTGGTGCAGGGAGTGGCTGGCGACCCCAACGCCCTGGGCTACTTCGGCCTGGCCTATTACCTGGAGAACCGTTCCCGCCTCAAGGCCCTCAAGGTGGACGGTGGCCAGGGCTGCGTGGAGCCCTCGGTGGACAGCGTCATCAACGGCACCTACCGGCCCCTTTCGCGGCCGTTGTTTATATACGTTAGCACCAGGTCCATGGAGCGCCCGGAGGTGCGGGCCTTCGTGGACTTCTATCTGGACGTGGCAGGTGACCTGGTGCGGGAGGTGGGATACGTTCCTCTGCCCAGGGCCGCCTATGATCTGGTGCGAGAGCGGTGGGAGAACCGCAGGACGGGCACCGTCTTCCAGGGGGTGACTCCCGGCCTGCGCATCGAGGACGTGCTGGCGAGGGAGAGGTAGGATGGCCACCGCGGAGGCCCCACTGGCGGTGCGGCGCTCGCCGCGCCGCCGTCGCCTCCTGCGCTTGCGCGAGGCGCCTATACTGGGCCTCCTGTTCCTCTGTGCCGCCATCTCCATCTTCACTACCGTGGGCATCGTGGCGGTGCTGGTGGAGGAGGCGGTGGGCTTCTTCCGCGAGGTCTCCATCCTCGAATTCCTGACCGAGAGCCGCTGGACGCCCCTGTTCGTAGAGAAGCATTTCGGGGTGTTGCCCCTCCTTTCGGCCACCTTTCTCATATCGGCCCTTGCCCTGGCAGTGGCGGTGCCCGTGGGGCTGGGAGCTGCCATCTACCTGAGCGAATACGCCTCGCCCCGACTGCGGGCCGTCCTCAAGCCTGCCCTGGAGGTGCTGGCGGGCATCCCCACCGTGGTCTACGGCTACTTCGCCATCACCTTCATCGCCCCCGAGATCCTGCAGAGGCTCCTGGGACAGCAGACCCTGTTCAGCGCTCTGTCGGCGGCCCTGGCCATGTCGGTGCTGCTGTTGCCCATGGTCTCCTCCCTGTCGGAGGACGCGATGAGGGCCGTGCCCGGCTCCCTGCGGGAGGCGGGCTATGCCCTGGGCAGCAACCGCTTCGAGGTGGCGGTGCGGGTGGTGCTGCCGGCGGCCCTGTCGGGCATAGTGGCAGCGGTGGTTCTGGCCATGGCTCGGGCCGTGGGCGAGACGATGATCGTCACCATCGCCGCCGGCAACGTGCCCAACCTGTCCTGGAACCCGTTGGAGGCGATGCAGGCCCTTCCGGCCTACATCGTCCAGGTCAGCCTGGGCGATACCCCTGCCGGCAGTCTGGAATACAAGACCATCTTCGCCGTAGGCCTGGCCCTGTTCGTCTGCACCCTGGGGCTGAACGTGGCCGCTCAGTGGCTCCTGTCGCGCTTCCGGGAGGCCTACGAGTGACGACGACGGCCCTACGCACGGCTGAATGGCGGAGGCGGCTGCTGCGTCGGCACGTGCTGGCGGCTGCCGCTGCGATGCTGTTGCGACTGGCGGCGGCGGCCGGCATAGCCGCTCTCGTCCTGCTGCTGGTAGTGGTGGCGCGGGATGGCCTGGACAGGCTGTCGTGGGACTTCATCACCAGCTATCCGTCGCGTATCGCCACGCGAGCGGGCATCCGCTCGGCCCTGCTGGGCTCCCTCTGGGTGGTGGGTTTGACCGGCCTCCTGGCGGTGCCGGTGGGCATCGGGGCGGCCATCTACCTGGAGGAGTTCGCCCCGCGCAACTGGCTGACCCGCCTTATCGAGACCAACATCAACAATCTGGCTGGCGTGCCGTCCATCGTCTACGGGTTGCTGGGGCTGGCCCTGTTCGTGCGGGCCATGGACCTGGGGCGGACGGTGCTGGCGGGCGCCCTCACCCTGTCGCTGGTAGTGCTGCCCATCGTCATCGTATCGGCACGCGAGGGGCTGCGGGCGGTGCCCTACAGCATACGCGAGGCGTCGCTGGCGCTGGGAGCGACGCCCTGGCAGACAGTGTGGCACCAGGTGCTGCCGGCGGCCCTCGGCCCCATGATGACGGGGGTTATTCTGGCCCTGTCGCGGGCCATCGGCGAAACGGCCCCCCTCATCACGGTGGGGGCGCTGCTGTTCGTGCCCTTCGACCCTCGCGGGCCCATGGACTCCTTCACCGTGCTGCCCATCCAGATCTTCGACTGGATATCTAGGCCACAGCCCGCCTTCCATCAGGCGGCGGCGGCTGGCATCATCGTCTTGCTGGCGGTGCTGCTGGGGATGAACGCCGTGGCCATCGCCCTGCGCTACTGGTCGGAAAGGAGGCGCCAGTGGTGAGCCAGGAAGGTTCCCGGCCTTCGGTTCAGGTGCCGGTGCCTCGGGTGGAGCGGGAGGCGCTCAGGCCGCCCAGCCAGGAAGAGGCGGTTATCGAGGTGCGGGGCCTCAGCGCCTGGTATGGTTCCTTCCGGGCTGTCAAGGACGTAGACCTGATAGTGCCGAGGCGGCGTATCACCGCCATCATCGGCCCCTCGGGATCGGGCAAGAGCACCTTCATCCGCTGCCTGAACCGCATGCACGAGCTGGTGCCCGGCGCAAGGGTGGAGGGGCAGGTCCTATTCGAAGGCCAGGACATCTACGCTCCGGGCGTGGACGCGGTAGAGGTGAGAAGCCGGATCGGCATGGTCTTCCAGAAGCCTAACCCCTTCCCCAAGTCGGTGTTTGAGAACGTGGCCTTCGGCCTGCGCATCAACGGTTACAGCGGCAACCTGCGCGAGGCGGTGGAGCGGAGCCTGCGGGCCGCGGCCCTGTGGGACGAGGTGAAGGACAAGCTGGGCCAGAACGCCCTGCGCCTCTCGGGGGGCCAGCAGCAGCGGCTGTGCATCGCCAGGGCCATCGCTGTGGAGCCAGAGGTGGTGCTGATGGACGAGCCCTGCTCGGCCCTGGACCCTATCGCCACCCTCAAGATCGAGGACCTGATGCGGGAGCTGTCCCAGCGCTACACCATCGTCATCGTCACCCACAACATGCAGCAGGCGGCCCGCGTATCGGACTACACGGCGGTGCTGATGATGGACGAGGACCGGGCCGGTTACCTGGTGGAGTTCGGCCCGACCCGGGAAGTGTTCACCAACCCCAAAGACCCCCGCACCGAGGCCTATATTACCGGCCGCATCGGCTAGGCGGAGATGAAGGACACACTTGACAGGCCGCAGGGAGACGCACATCATGTTGTCACCCCTGGCAGGGCGGCACGGGAGGAGGAAGGAAGGGCCATGACCAGGACGCTACTGCAACAAGAGCTGACGGAAGTCCAGGAAGAGATGATGGTGATGGCCGAAATGGTGGCCAGCGCCATCGAGCGCTCCATCCGTGCCCTCAAGGAGCGGGACGTGGAGCTGGCGCGCCAGATCATCGCCGACGACCTGAAGGTGAACGACAAGCGCTACGCCATCGAGGAGCGCTGCCTGGAGATCATCGCCACCCAGCAGCCCATGGCCAGCGACCTGCGCACCATCATCTCGGTGCTTTACATAATCGTGGACCTGGAGCGGATGGGCGACCATGCCGAGGGGATCGCCAAGCTAGCCATCCTGCTGGCTGACGAGCCTCCCCTGAAGCCCTACATAGACATACCTCGCATGGCCCAGGTGGCCATCGCCATGCTGCGGGATGCAGTGGAGGCCTTCCGCCGCCGCGACCCCCAGATGGCGCGACAGGTCTCCGACCGCGACGACGAGGTGGACGCCCTCTACGACCAGGTCTACCGCGAGCTGCTGACCTTCATGTTGCAGGACCCGCGCACCATCCAGCGGGCCACGTGGCTCACCTGGGTAGCCCACAACCTGGAGCGCATCGCCGACCGGGCCACCAACATCTGCGAGCGGGTGGTCTACCTAGTGGAGGGGCGCATCCAGGAGATGAACGTCTCCAAGTATTAGGAACGGCAGCCTGCGCCTGTCGCCCTGGCCGGGCCGGCGCGGCACCCCGTGGCTGGGGCGGCCCTGGAATGGTCTGGGGCCTCAGCATCTGCCCTGTGCTGGCTGCTTGACGCGATGGCCTGCGCCCGACTAGATTGGCGCTGACAAGCAATCTCTCCCCGGCAAGGAGGCCGCCCATGACGCTGGTCGAGTTTTTGCGCGAGTCTCTGGAGCAGATGCATGGCCAGTACGACGAGATGCTTCGCGACCTGACGCCCGAGCAGTTGCACTGGACGGCCAGCGACCGGAGCATCCACATCGCCTTTGCTGCCTGGCACGCCGTCCGCACCGAGGACAACATCATCAACTTCGTCCTGCGCCGCCAGTCCACCGTCTGGCTGGAGGGCGGCTACGACCAGAAGTGGGGCCTCGACCGGATTCACCAGGGCACGGGCTGGACCCTGGAGCAGGCTCGGGCTCTGCGCCTGCCTTCGGCGCAGGAATTCCTGGAGTACGCTCGCAGGGTCTGGCAGTCCACCGATGAGTTCCTGCGGGGCATCGACGACGACTATCTGGAGCAGACAGTGACCATCCGTCCCCTGGGCGAGATGAAGGTGCGGCGGGCCATTGGTACCGTCTGTCTCACCCACTGCTGCACCCATCTGGGGGAGATCCAGCACCTGCGGGGCCTGCAGGGCCTGCGGGGCGCCCTGGCCTGAGCTCTCGCCTCCTGCTCCGCCCAGTTTGTGAGCTGCCCGCTGCCCAGCCGCTCGGGCGCTGGGCGCTATCCCCTCATGCTCCGCTATCGCTTGCTGCCGCGGAGGGGTGGGGCTATCATGTGCTGGACAACATGTTCAGCATGGAGGCGCGGCCTTGGACCTGCTGATAGTCCTCAGGGATGCACAGACGAGTTCGCTGGTGGACGCCCTTTTCTTCGCCCGTCAAAGCAAGGAACGGGGGCAGCAGGTGGCCATCGTCCTCACTCAAGAGGCGCTGGTGGCGGCCGCAGTGGGCACCTATGGATGGCCGAGGGAGCTTTCCGGCCAGCAGATGCGCTACGCCATGGCCGACGCAGGCTCCCAGAAGGGGCTCCCCATAAAGGGAAGAGGGGAGGGGCGCCAGATCGACTGGCGGGCGCTTCTGGACCGGGCCGCAGAAGAGGGGATCCCCATATACGGGAACCCCTACTGGCTGGAGCTGACGGGCCTGCGCGACAGGCTTCCCGCCTCCATCAGGCCCATCGGCGAGGATGAGCTGCTGGACCTGCTGGAGAGCAGCAAGCGCATAATAGGCACGCTGTAAGGGGGCGTACCATGGGCTGGACAGAATGGTCCCGCGTCGGCGGCTTCGATCCCGACTTCGAGGAGATCATCTACGAGAAGAAGTATCTGGAGGAGCTGGGTGCAGGGGTGGCCAGGATCTCCGTCAACCGTCCCGACCGCTACAACGCTATGACCATGAAGACGGTCGACGAGATGTTCCGGGCCTTTTACGACGCCAGCCACGACCCCAAGATCGGGGTCGTCGTGCTGACGGGGGTCGGCCCCCACTTCGGCACCGGTGGCGATGTCGAGTGGGAGCAATGGGGACTGCGAGAGGCCTTCTATTTTCGCTACCCCGTCAACCGCCTGGTGCGTCTGTGTCGTAAGCCGGTGATAGCCGCTGTGAGGGGCTACTGCATCGGTGGGGCCAACCACCTGGCCTACTGCTGCGACTTCACCATCGCCTCCGATACGGCCATATTCGGGCAGGCGGGGCCGAGGGTAGGCAGCCCCGCCGATGGCTACTTCGTGCCCTACCTCGTTCGGGTGGTGGGGGCCAAAAGGGCGCGCGAGATGTGGATGCTCTGCCGCCGCTACACGGCCCTGGAGGCGCTGGAGATGGGCCTGGTGAACAGGGTCGTGCCCGACCACCTGCTGGAGGAGGAGGTCGACAGGTGGTGCGAGGACCTGCTGCAGCTCAGCCCGGGCTGCCTGGAGATACTGAAGGCCACCTTCGACCAGGAGCTGGACATGCTGCCCCAGCTGGGAATCATATCTCACATGATGTACCCCGACTGGTTCGATTCGCCCGAGGGGCGCGAAGGGGCGCGGTCCTTCCTGGAGCGACGCCGCCCCCGCTTCTGGGACGTGCGGCTCAGGGAGGCAGAGGCCCGACGGGAGCTGTGGCAGCAGATGTCCGCGCAGGACGACGGGCGGGACGAGACGGAGTAGGAGGCTCGCGCTGCCCCGCCAGGGGAGGGGACCGTGAGCGTCAGCCGCAGGGTCATCGGCGCCAGGATCAAGCGCAACGAGGATGTGCCCCTCATAACCGGCAGGGCGACTTTCGTCGATGACCTGCACCTGCCCGACACGCTCCATCTCACCTTCGTGCGGAGCCCGCTGGCCCATGCCAAAGTGCTGAGCATAGATGCCTCCAGGGCTGCGGCGCTGACCGGGGTGGTGGACGTTTTGACGGGCCAGGAGACGAAGGCCCTGAGCGCCCCTCTCCCCACCAGCATGACCATCCCCGGCCTCAGGGTGCCCGAACACCACCTCCTGGCGCTGGAGCGGGTGCGTTTCGTGGGGGAGCCGGTGGCCGTCGTCCTCTCCGTCGACCCTTATGTGGGGCGGGACGCGGCCGAGCTGGTACGGGTGGACTACGAGCCTCTGCCGGCCGTGGTGGACCCGGAGAAGGCGCTGGAGCCGGGGGCTCCGGTCCTGCACCCCGAGTTCGGTGACAACGTGGCCTATCGCCTGCCGTTGGGGTCGCTGGGCGGCGACATCGAGGCCGCCTTCGGGGAGGCCCACGTCATCGTGAGACAGCGTATGGAGAACCAGCGCCTCATCCCCAACTCCATGGAGCCAAGAGGCGTGGTGGCCAGTTACGACCGGGCCGAGGGACGGCTGGTGGTGTGGCTCTCCACCCAGGCGCCCCATCTGATGCGCAGTCAGTTCGCATCGCTCCTGGGACTGCCGGAGCACAGAATACGGGTCATCGCCCCCTGTGTGGGAGGAGCCTTCGGGGCCAAGCTCAACCCTTATCCGGAGGAGGTGCTGGCGGCGGCCCTGGCCCTCCGGCTGGGACGCCCCGTCAAGTGGACCGAGACCCGCAGCGAACACATGGTGGCCACCAGCCACGGGCGCGGACAGGTGGCCTATCTGGAGATGGGCGCCAGGCGCGACGGCACCATCACCGGCATCAGGGCGCGCATCATCGCTGATCTGGGAGCATATCTGCACATCCTTACCGCCGTCGGCCCTCTGCAGACGGCCACGATGCTCACGGGCTGCTATCGCATACCGGTGGTCTACCTGGACGTGGTGGGGGTCTTCACCAACAAGACGCCAGTGGACCCCTACCGCGGGTTCGGCCGGGCCGAGGCGGCCTACTACTTGGAACGGCTCATGGACATGCTGGCCCGCGAGCTGGGCATGGACCCGGTGGAGCTCAGGAGACGGAACTTCATACCGGCGGACGCCTTCCCCCATGCCACCCCTACGGGGCATGTGCTGGACAGCGCCAGCAGCGAGGAGTCCCTGGCGCGGGCGCTGGAGTTGCTGGATTACGGCCGCCTGCGGGCGCAGCAGGAGAAATGGCGGCGACAGGGACGCTACGTCGGAGTGGGCATCGCCACCTACCTGTGGCGGGCCGGTTTCCCCTCGGTGGCCATCCCGCCGGGGCTGGACCTCATAAAGGGCGGGTGGGAAACGGCTACCGTCCGCGTGGACCCCTCGGGCGGGGTCACGGTCCTGACGGGGGTATCGCCCCATGGCCAGGGCCTCGAGACCACCCTCGCCCAGATAGCGGCCGATGTGCTCGGAGTCTCGCCGGCGGACGTGCGCGTGTTGCACGGCGACACCGATCTCATCAACTACGGTATGGGCACCATGGGCAGCCGCTCCCTGACGGTGGGCGGGAGCGCGGTCCTGCTGGCGGCCCGGGCGCTGCGGGAGAAGATGGCCCAGATAGCCGCCAGGATGTTGGAAGCGGACCCGTCCGACCTGGTCTTCGAGGATGGGCGGGTCTCTGTCAGCGGCTTCGCCGAGAGAGGTGTGTCCTTCAAAGAGCTGGCTGCGCGGGCCTATCGCGGGCTGGACCTGCCACCGGGCGTGGGGCCGGGGCTGGAGGCCACCGCATACTTCGACCCGCCCAACTTCTCGTCGCCCAACGGCACTCATGTATGCGTGGCGGAGGTGGACCCCGAGACGGGCAGAGTGAGGATCCTGCGCTACATCGCGGTGGACGACTGCGGCCGCGTCGTCAACCCCATGGTGGTGGAGGGGCAGTTGCATGGAGGAGTAGCCCAGGGCATCGGTCAGGCCCTCCTGGAGTCCGCGCAGTACGATGACGACGGGCAGGTGCTGTCGTCCTCCTTCATGGGCTATCCCCTGCCCCGGGCCCGCGACGTCCCGCCCGTGGAGGTCCACCTGCTGGAGGGGCAGACGGCCATCAATCCCCTCGGCGCCCGGGGCGTGGGCGAAGGGGGGGCGGTGGCCGCTCCGCCGGCCCTAGTGAACGCAGTGGTGGACGCCCTGGCCCCGCTGGGTGTGAGGCATATAGATATGCCCCTCCTGCCGGAGAAGGTGCTCCAGGCCATTCGGGATGCGGGCCAGCGGTAGAGAGCCCGCACGGACGCGGGAGGGTTGCAGGGGCGCGGCGGGAAGGTATAATATGGCTCGGAGCCCGTGAGGGCGGGAGCGGAAGTAGCGCAGCGGTAGCGCGCCTCCTTGCCAAGGAGGAGGTCGCGGGTTCGAATCCCGTCTTCCGCTCCATAAATTTGTCTGCCCGAGAGTGGCGGCGCCGGAGTGGCGGAATGGGCAGACGCGGCAGACTCAAAATCTGCTGAGGGGACGCCCTCGTGCCGGTTCGAGTCCGGCCTCCGGCACCAACCGAGGTGGGGCTGCGGAGTGGTGTAACGGTAGCACAGGGGACTTTGGATCCTCTGGTCCAGGTTCGAATCCTGGCTCCGCAGCCAAGAGCGAGCGGGTTCCCCGGTAGCTCAATGGTAGAGCGGGCGGCTGTTAACCGCCAGGTTGCAGGTTCGAGTCCTGCCCGGGGAGCCAACCGCCAGCGCGGGGCCTCTCGTTAACACAGGCAGGCACTCTCCCGCTGCCCTGTTGCCCCCGACTGCGAAGCGAAAGTCCTACCCTCGCCGGCTCCGGCAGCGCGAGCCCACCAGAGGAACGGTCGAAGAGGGGCCTAGCTGGCCTTGCCCAGGTATTCGCCGGTGCGGGTGTCGACGCGGATGCGGTCGCCAGTGGCTATGTGCAGCGGCACCTGGACGACCAGGCCTGTCTCCAGGCGGGCCGGCTTGGTGCCTCCCTGGGCCGTGTCTCCCTTGATCCACGGCTCCGTCTCGGCCACTGTCAGCTCTACGGAGGCGGGCAGCTCCACCCCCACCACCTGGTCGTCGTAGACCTGCAGCTCGCAGGCGGTTCCCTCCGTCAGATAATTGACGGCGTCGCCCAGCACCTCGGCGTTGGCCGCCATCTGGTCGTAGGTCTCGGTGTTCATGAAGTAGAAGAGGTCGCCGTCCCGGTAGAGGAATTGGGCCGGCTGACGCACCACCCTGGCCAGCGGGAAGCGAGTGCCGGCCTGCACGGTGCGCTCGATGATGTGGCCCCCCTTGATGTCCCTGAGCTTCAGTCGCACCTGCGCCGTGCCCCTGCCCAGCTTCAGGTGCTGGAAGTCCAGCACCCGGTAGAGGGTGCCATCGAGCTCGATGGTCATGCCTCGCTTCAGGTCTCCCGTCTCGACCATGCTCTCACCGTCCTTCAGAGCTGGAGCAGCTTGGGGGCGGCCGAGAGGACGCGAACGCCCGATTCCTCCATGACCACGATGTCCTCGATCCGCACCCCGCCCCAGCCGGGGATGTAGATGCCGGGCTCGATAGTGAAGGTCATGCCCGGCTTCAGCTCGTCCTGGGATCGCCTGGCCAGTCGCGGCGCCTCATGCACCAGCAGGCCCACGCCGTGCCCCAGGCCGTGGCCGAACTGCTCCCCGTAGCCGGCCTCGGCGATGACGTTGTGGGCGAGAAGGTGGGCCTCCTCGCCCGTCATGCCCGGTCGCACCAGCTCTTCGGCCGTGAGCTGGGCGGCCAGGACTATATCGTAGACCCGGCGCAGGCGGTCATCGGGCTGGCCGAGGACTATGGTGCGGGTCAGGTCGGAGCAGTAGCCGTCCACCCGCACTCCCATGTCGATGACGATGGGCTCGCCCTCCTGGATGGGCCGTTCCCTGGGATAGGCGTGGGGCATGGCTGCCCACTCCCCCGCCGCCACGATGGTGGGGAAGGCGAGGCCCTCGGCCCCGTGTTCGCGGGCGTATTTTTCGATCTCCCAGGCCACCTGGGCCTCGGTCCAGCCCGGCTCCAGTCGACGGGCCACGGCCATGAAGGCCTCATCGGCCAGGGCCACCGCCCGTTCCAGGGCCGCAAGCTCCTCGGGGTCCTTGATGGCCCGCAGCTCCTCCACCAGCGGTGGGGCCGGCACCAGCTGTGGCCGGGAGGCGGCGGGCATGTCCCGCACCGCCTTCTGCAGCGTTTGCAGGGCGGCCACTGTGAGGTTGTGAGGCTCGTAGCCGATGCGCTTGCCCTCCAGCCCTGCCTCCTCCACCAGCTTGGGGAACCAGACGTCCATGGCCCCCACTGCCTTGAAAAGGGTGAAGTCGGGGGACTGACGCTGGGCCTGCTCGAAGTAGCGGAAGTCCACGGCGATGAAGGCCGTTTCCATGCCCACCAGCAGCCAGCCGACGGAGCCGGTGAACCCCGAGAGGTAGCGACGGTTGGCGCCGTAGGTCTTGAAGATGTCCTCCACGGGGCTGCCCACCAGCAGGGCGTCCAGCTCCGCTGCCGCCATGGCCTCCCGCAGCCTCTGGACGCGCCGGTTCATCTTCCCCCCTCGCGCAGGATGCCCACCAGGGCCTCCAGGGCGATCAGGTAGCCGCGCCACCCCAGGCCCGAGACCTGGCCCAGGGCTACCGGCGCCACCACCGACCGCCGCCGGAACCCCTCGCGGGCGTGGATGTTGGACAGGTGGACCTCCACCACCGGGCGCCCCACTGCCTCCAGGGCGTCGCGAACGGCGTAGGAGTAGTGGGTGAGGGCGCCCGGGTTGATGATGATGCCGTCGGCCCGTTCCCCCTCCCGCTGGACCAGCTCCACCATCTCCCCCTCGTGGTTGGTCTGGAAGCAGGCCACCTCTACCCCCAGCTCCTGCCCCCGTTGGGCCAGGCGCTCTTGGATTTCCGCCAGGGTGGTGGTGCCGTACACCTCGGGCTGGCGGCGGCCCAGCAGGTTCAGGTTGGGGCCGTTGATGACCACGATCCGCACCGTCGTCACCCGCGCTTCAGAGCTTGCCTAACAGGGAGCGCAGGAACTCTCGCGTGCGGGCCATGGACTGGGCATCATCGCCGTCGCCGCCGGGGAAGACGGAGGCCAGGAAGTCGGTCACGCCGATATCGGCCAGGCGCCGCAACTGGGCCTCTACTTGCTGCTCGTTGCCGACGATGGCCACGTCCTGGGGCTCCTGCACTCCTTCCAGGTCCAGCATGCGACGGTAGCTGGGCAGCTGGCCGTAGAACTGGAACATCTGGGCCGCCCGCTGGCGGGCTGCCTCGGCGTCGCTGGCCAGGGCTATGGGCAGGCCCACCACGATACGCGGCCGGGGACGCCCCGCCGCCTCGGCCGCCTTGGTGATGCGGGGTATCACATGAGCCTCCAGGGCGCGGGGGCCCGTCATCCAGGTGATAGTGCCTTCCGCCATCTCGCCTGCCAGTCGCAGCATCACGGGGCCAAGGGCGCTGATGAGAAGGGGGAAGGGGCTGGCACCCGTCACCTGGAAGGAGACGTTGACCCGGAAGAACTGGCCCTGGAACTGCGCGCGGCCCTCGTGCACCAGGGGACGAAGGATCGACAGGTATTCGCGCATGTAGGCCGCGGCGCGGTCGTAGCTGAGGCCCCAGGAGCCTTCCACTACAACCCGGTGGGAGGGTCCCAGACCGAGGGCCAGTCGGCCGTTGCAAGCAGCGTTGACGGTCAGGGCCTGCTGGGCCATGAACACCGGGTGACGCAGCTGCACGGGCACCACCGATGTGCCCAGCTCGATGCGGCTGGTGCGCGGGCCGGCCAGGGCCAGCAGGGTCATGACGTCCGGGCCCAGGACCTGGCCGAACCAGACCCCGTCGAAACCCTCCTCCTCGGCCTTGACGATGCGCTCCACCATGGTGGGAACATCGCGATTGGCGAGCATGAAGAGGCCGATGCGCATCTCTTCGATACCTCCTGGGCGGTGGCTGCCCAGGGCCATGCTAAATTTGGCCCCAGTCTCTGTCAACGGCCGTCCCCTTGACCGCCCCGCTGGCCCTACTTAGACTGGATGATGGCCCCGCCGGGGTAGCTCAGCGGTAGAGCACACGGCTGAAAACCGTGGTGTCGGCGGTTCGACTCCGCCCCCCGGCACCAGCTGCAGGCCTCCGAACTTCCTTCTGCCTCTCACTCCGAAGCGTCCCCATGATGGCCGGGCAGCCTGATGGCCACGAGTCGATGGACCACAGGCCGGATGCCTCCGGGCTCGGGCCTCGCGCTGGCCGGAAAACGTCTTTGACCCTGCCTCGGAGAGCCCGGCGGCCCAGCGAGCCACACACCACACCGATGTAGTGTCCCGCAAGGGGGAAGAGCACGATTTGACCCGGTGGGCCGCAAGGGAAGATGTGTTGCCTCGAATTCGCGAATCAAAGCCCCCCAACTCCTGGCTGACTGCCTAGGGCGTGGTGCTGGGGATGCAACGGGACAGCCGACGTCCCTCCATGGCAGGCCGAGGGGGGCCGGTGGCCCCCCTCGGCTTCTTTATTCGTGCCCTCGCGGCCCTCCGGCCGCCGCTGGCCTATTCGGGCTTCGTCGTGGCACCGCAGCGGTAAACGCCGTCGAACCACACGTTGGTCAACTGCTCGGCTAGCTGCTCGATGGTTAGGTCACGAATGTTGACGGACTTGAGGACGAAGTAGCGGAAGGCCAGCCACGCTATCATGGACACGAGAGCCTCCACTGCCACCGCTGGCTCCACGTCTCCCAGCAGCCCGGCCTCCTTGTCCTGCTGGAGCCACCGTGCCACTTCTCGCTCCGAGAGGAACTCCGTCTCCAGCATCTTGGCGCCGGTCTCGGGGGAGATGGACTGAAGGACCATGGCGCCTTCCATCAGCCGCTGCTCCTGCTCCCAGAAGGAGAAGTAGAGGGCGATGCGCTTCTGCACGACGCTGCGTAGAAACTGGGGATCCACAGGGTGCGGCTCTCGCCTCTCTCCCCGCGCCCCTGGCAGGCCCATACGGCGGCGCAGGTCGGCCATAGTCTCCAGATAGAGGGCCATAAATATGTCGTCTTTGTCGCTGAAGTACGCATAGAAAGTAGCGCGGGAGACCCCTGCCTCGCGAATGATGTCGCTGACGGTCGCCTCCAGGTAGCCCCGCTCGCGGAAGACGCGATAGGCGGCCTCGAGGAGGGCCCGCCGCTTGTTGGTCTCCTTGTGGATCCGCCGACGCTGCCCTAAGGTTGCGCGGGCCGAACGTGCTCTCACAGCCACTTCTATCACCTGCCAGACATATTGAACACCATCGTTATACATTAGTGTAACGGCAAATGCACGTGGACGTAAAGGCTTTTACGGCCGCACAGCGAAAAATCGAGGTCACGGCCGCTGTGGCAGCTGGTGGACGGTCTGCGGCCTCACGCCGACCTCGCCCCGTCAGCCCCGTTGGTCAAGGGCGGCATGAGCGTTCCTCGAACGCACCCCGAGGAGGACCCTCGTCCCTCTCCAAGGCAGAAGTACGCCTTCGCGCCCTGCCAACCAGGCCCAAAGGGCCAATGGTGGCAGCAATACCACCGCCACCGTCACCAGCGCCTGCGAGCCGACGTCGCCCCGTAGGAACCCCAGATAGGTGGTCATCCGCTCGATGAGGGGCAGGAAGGCAGCGGTGAAGGACAGGGCCAGGGTCGGCAGACGCCAGCCATCGCTCAGCAGAAGGGCCGCCAGCGGCACGGCCCAGGCCACGTACCAGTGGTAGAAGAGGGTGGAGGCGACTGTCAGGAAGAGGAACATGGCCTGGCACGCTCCCCAGGCTATCCCATGCCCCTGGTTCCGCAGCCGCCAGAGCAGCAGCCCGTAGAGGGCGGCGAAGCCGAGCAGTCCCAGTGCTCTCGCCATCGCCATGGCCGTGTCCAGGGGCAGCAGCTTGGCCAGGCCCAGCAGGGCCACCTCCGGCAGCGAGTTAGCGAACCAGGAGCGCTGGTCCACCTCGAAGGCGCGAAAGGTGTCCAACCCCTCCCAGAAAGGGGCCATGAGGGCCACAGCTGCTGCTGATGCCAGGGCCAGGCCGGCCGCCAGCGTCCATCTGTCCCGCTGGGTCGTCGAGAGCCAGCCCGCGGCCAACACGAGCGGCCCGAGGGCAGCGGCCAGGTACTTACCGAGCGCTGCCAGGACTAGCAGTGGCGGCGCCAGCAGCCAGCGGCCACGAGCGGCGGCCAGCACCGCCCCTACGGCCAGCAGAGCGGGTGCCACATCGTTGTGCCCGTCCACCGCCACTGCCAGCGCCAGCAGGGGGTTCCAGGTGTAGAGCACCAGGGCGCGTCTCCTTTCCCCTGCGCCCGCGCCGGAGAGGGCCAGCCATAACAGCAGCCCCGTGGCCAAGAAGAAGGCGCTGGCCAGGCCCTTGTAGCCCAGCAGCACAGCCTCGGGCCTGTCGTCGGGAAGGAGAGAGGGGAGGCGCGTCAGGAGCAGCCAGACAGGGCCGTAGGGCGAGGGGGAATCGCGGTGCCAGGCCGGCACGTAGCCGAGATAGGGGTCATCCGGGAAGGCGGAAGGAGGGGTAGTCATGGGGTTCTGGCCGTAGACCCACAGGGTGCGCCCCTCCATTACGTAGTGGTGAACGTCGCTGGAGGTGGCGGGGAGGGTGGGCAGCAGCACGCCTACGAAGACGAAGGGAGCCCCCAGGGCCACGGCGTCTGCCCAGCGGGAGGCGCCCCGCCCCGCCAGCCAGGCCGCCACCCCGTAGAGCCCGAAAAGCAGGGGGACTACAGCGCCGTAAAGGGCCAGCTCGCCACCGCTGGCCAGCACAGGCCTCAGATCGACTGCCGGGTAATGGTGCCAGAGCCACCATGACCTGGTGAAGGCCAGACCCCAGATGCCGGCCATGATCATGGCCAGGGTCGCCAGCGCCGGCGCCGTCCACCTGGGCGAGACCTGGGCGTTCATCGTAACTTCGCTAGTAAGATGGGCCTACTCGTAGGAAAATGGCAAGCCCTGCCGACCACGGGCAGGGCTGCGCTTCGTCTGGCGGTCGCCTGGTCAGCGGCTGCCCCGCAGGCGTGGGTCGAGGACGTCGCGCAAGGCGTCTCCCAGGACGTTGAAAGCGAACACAGTTACCGTCAGCGCCAGCCCGGGCCAGATGGCCATCATGGGATTGCTGGTCAGGAACTCCCGTGCCACGTTCAGCATCCGTCCCCAGGAGGGGTAGGGAGGCGGGAGGCCGAAGCCCAGGAAGGCCAGGGCCGACTCGGCCAGTATGGCACCGCCGATGCCGATGGATGCCCCGATGATGATCAGGTGGAAGACGTTGGGCAGGATATGGAATATCAGGATGCGCAGGTCGGTGGCTCCCACCACCCGCGCCGCCTCGATGTAGGCGTTCTGCTTGATGCTGATGACTGCGCCGCGGATGATGCGGGACGCGCCCGCTGCCCCCAAGGCCCCGATGGCCACAGTGATGACCACCAGGTTGTTGCCCAGCACCGACACGATGAAGATGAGGGCCACCAGCCCTGGCAACGCCTGCCAGATGTCCACCACCCGCTGGAAGAGCACGTCGAAGCGCCCGCCATAGTAGCCGCTGATGGTGCCGACGATGGCTGCCAGCGCCTGGGAGATGGCCACGGCGCTGAAGCCGATGAACACCGACACCTTGGCCCCATAGACGATGCGGCTAAAGGTGTCGCGCCCGAGGTTGTCGGTCCCCATCAGGTGCTTCAGCGATACGCCCTGCTGACGGTCGCGCAGCACCTGGTAGTCGTAGGGGTACAGGAAGCCAACGTTGCCGCCCCGGACCTGGCTGTAGCGGGCCGGGATATCCAGGGCTGCGGCAGCGGCGAACAGCAGCATGGTCAGGATGATCAGGAGGCCCAGAAAGCCCAGGGGCTTGCGACGGGCGAACCACAGGAGCCCGCGAGCAGCCCGGACCGGCCAGGGCCTGGTCTCGAAAGGCAGGGCGCCAGCGGGCAGGGCCTCTTCCAGCGCGTGCGTCGCCATCGCTATCCCCCAAGCCTAGTAGCGCACTCGCGGGTCCAGGGCTGCGTAGGACAGGTCGACGATCAGGTTGGACAGGACCACCACTGTGGCGATGAGCAGCGTGATCCCCTGCACTACCGGGTAGTCGAAGCTGGCGGCCGACTGCACCAGATAGCGCCCTACGCCGGGCAGCAGGAAGATGTTCTCCAGGATCACCGCTCCCGCCACCAGGACCGGAATCTGGAGGCCGATGACGGTGACCACCGGTATTAGGGCGTTGCGCAGGGCGTGGCGCAGGATGACGACCCTCTCGCTCAACCCCTTGGACCAGGCCGTGCGGATGTAGTCCTGGCGCAGCACCTCCAGCATCTGGGTTCGGGTGAGGCGGATCTTGGCCCCCGACAGGGCCAACCCCAGGATGATGGCCGGCGTGGCCATGATAGCCAGGTTGTTCTGCAGGTCCTCCCAGGGCGTCGTGTAGCGGGAGGGAGGCGCCCAGTCGAATTGCCAGGCGCCCACCGCCAGGACGCTGATGGCCAGGAAGAACACCGGCACCGCCAGCAGCAGAATGCTACCCCCACGCAGCAGATAGTCCAGCCACGTGTCCTGCCTGATGGCCGAGATGATGCCGATGGGGATGCCGAAGAGAATCGAGAAGAGCATGGCCAGGGCGCCCAGCTCGACGCTGACCGGCACGCGGTTCTTCAGCTCTTCCCATATATCGCGGCCGCTGATGAAGGAGTCGCCCAGGTCCAGGCGCAGCACGCCTCCCAGCCACTTGAAATATTGGGTAAATACTCCCTGGTTCAGTCCCAGCTCCTCCCGTATGTGCTGTTTCAGGGCCTCGTCCTGATAGCCCACCTCCCCGGTGAGGCGGTCCACCACGTCGGCGGGGGTGAAGCGCGTCAGCAGGAAGACGAACAGGGTCACCCCCAGCAGGGTGGGTATCATCAGCAGTAGGCGGCGGATGATGTAGCCCTGCACGTCGTCTCACCGGTTGGCCGTCTCGGGCAGGTCCAGCCAGTAGCGGGTGACGGTCTCGGTGTAGACGCCGTAGCCGGCGGTGATGAAGGACCCCCAGTTGCGCACGAAGTTGTGCCAGAAGGTCATGCCGCCCCAGCGTCCCATCACCGAGGGCACATACCACATCTGGTCCGACACCCGGCGCTGGATCTCGCGTATGAGCTCTCTGCGGCGGTTGACGTCCCGCTCCACCCGCTGGGCCTCCACCAGGCGCACCGTCTCCGGGTCATTGGGGCGGCTCTGGGCATAGCGGGTGCCCTGAGGGTGGAGCATGTTGAACAGGTACTCGTCCACGCTGGTGAAGGGCGTCTGGTAGCCATAGGCCAGGCCGTTGAAGCGGCCAGCGAAGGTGCCGGTGATGTACTGGCTGGCGTAGTCTTGCGGGTTGGGGCGGATGTTGAAGCCGGCGTTCCTGAGCATCGGGATCTGGGCCTCGGTGAACTGGTCGAAGGTCGTGCCATAGATGACGGTGGTGAAGTTGAAGGTTATCTCCTGGTTGTTGTAGCCGGCCGCCTGCAGCAAGCGACGCGCCTCGGCCGGGTCGAACCGGTACCACTGGCCGGCAGGGCCCATGTCCGGGCTCTTGGGGTCGAGCCACCAGAACATGCCGCCATCGCCCCAGGGGATCGGGATGTTGTTCCAGCCCGTCTCGATCTCGAAGCCCTGCTGCTTGAGCTTGGACACCTGGCCGAAGGCCTCGATGAGGCCGTCCCGGTCCAGGGCCATGGACAGAGCGCGGCGCATGCGGGGGTCGCGGAACAGGTTGTTGGGGTCGTTGGTGTCGCCGAAGTAGTAAAAGCTCAGCAGCCAAGCAGGGCGACCGGGCAGCCGCTGGGCGTCGGGCACCTGCTGCGCTATCTGGACCAGGTCCTCATTGCGGGGGGCGAAGACGTGTATGTTCCGCGCCAGGAACTGGGCCATGATCTGGGCGTACTCGCCGATGACCAGAAACTCCAGTCGGTCTATGAATGGCAGCCTCTGGGGGCCGCGACGGGTCTGCACCACCTCGTACCATTCGGGGTTCTTGGTGAATTCCCAAGAGACGGAAGGCTGGGCCCTGTCCAGCACCCACGGCCCGGTGCCGATGACCCCCTCTGGCTTCTGGGTGTCGATCTGGCCCGTGTTGGCCTCCTTGGAGAACAGCCACAGAAGCTGGGGCGAGGCCATGAGGTCGATGAAGGGGACATACGGGATCTTCAGGGTGAAGCGGACGGTCAGGGGGTCGATGGCCTCCACCCGGTCCACCAGCGTCTGGAAGATGCCCCGGTTGGGAGAGCGCGCCATGAAGCGCTCCATGCTGGTCTTGACGTCTTCGGCATCCAGCGGGCGGCCGTTCAGGGGCGGCTTGTTGTGGAACTTCATGTTGGGCCGCAGCTTGAAGGTCCACACCATGCCGTCGGGCGTCTCCCAGGACTCGGCGGCGTCGCCTACCGCCTGGGACAGTGGCTCGATGCCGGGGCCGGTGGCCCACTTGGCCAGCCGGCTGTAGACGGTGCCGCCGATGAAGGTCTGGCTGACGAAGCTGGTGTTGAGATAGGGGTCCAGGTTCGGGGGGTCCTGGGTGGTGATGGCCCGGTAGGTGCCGCCGGGGCGCGCCTCGAAGGTGGTGTCCTGGGGGCCGGGGCCTACCAGGGGCGGCGCCTCCTCCACCGCCTGCTCTTCGCGACAGGCCAGGGCACTGCCCGCCGCCACAGCGGTTATGCCACCGGCTGCCGCCAATCGCAGGGCCTGCCGACGCGAAAGCCTGCGTCGCAGGGCTCGCTGCCAGTAGGACTGCTCCTGTAGCATGGCTCTACCTCCTTCTGCAGCCACCTACCGGACAGGCACATAACTATTCAATTGTCAGCCGTAGTATACGCCTCGGCCAGCGGTTGTCAATACCTTTTGCGTCGGGAAAAGATGATTTTTATGCCGCGCTAAGCCAAGGGCGTCGGGCCTTCCTTGACATAGCCAGGTGCCGATGGTAGGTTTGGCGCCGACCAAGGCCACTGCACCGCAGGTGCACTGCGAGGAGGTCAGCATGGAGGAGTACGGCTCTCACCTCAAGCAGGAGCTGAGGGACGATGGCGTCCTCATCCTCACCCTCAACCGCCCCGAGGCCCTCAATGCCCTGAGCCAGGAGATGGTGGATGGCCTGGCGGCTGCCCTGGAGCGGGCCGAACGCGACCGAGCCGTGCGTTGCCTGGTCATCACGGGTGCCGGGCGGGGCTTCTGCGCCGGCGGGGATGTGAGGGCTATGGGTGGTCGCAGCGAGCAGGAGGCATCGTCTCCCGCCACCGTGCCGCCGGTGGAGGTGTGGGAGAGGCGCTTTCGTTCGCTGCGGCGTCAGCATGCCTCGGTGCCCCTGCGCCTCTATCAGTTCCCTCGGCCTACCCTGGCCCTCATCAACGGGCCGGTGGCCGGCGCGGGCCTGGGGCTGGCCTGCGCCTGCGACATAAGGCTGGCCTCGGACCGGGCGGTATTCACGACCGCCTTCGCCCGCATAGGCCGGAGCGGCGACTACGGCATCACCTTCTTCCTGCGGCATCTGGTAGGGCCGGCCCGCGCCCGCGAGCTGCTCTTCACGGCCGAGATCATCGACGCCGAGACCGCCCTGCGCTACGGGCTGGTGAACCACGTCTACCCTCACGAGGAGCTGATGGAGCGGGGGCTGGAGCTGGCCAGCCGCCTGGCCCGAGGGCCGGTAGGGGCCTACACCCGCATGAAGGACGTCCTGAGGGCCGCCGACACCGGCGACCTCCAGCGGGTTCTGGAGCTGGAGGCCATGTACATGACCCTCTCGGGCATGACCGAAGAGGGACGCGAGTTCCTGCTGCGGTTTCTGGAGGAGCGCTCGTCCCGTCGTCCCTGAGGCCGGCGCCGACCGTTGGCGGGCCAAGTGCTACAATTAGTTACGGGATGACAGAGGGACAGGTGCACGTAGAGATACTGAGCTTTTGTCCCAAATACGAGCGGGCGGTGCGCATCCTGGCCAAGCCCTGGACGCCCATCGTCGTTCGGGCGCTGCTGGCAGGGCCGCGACGCTTCTCCCAGATACGCGAATACACGGGCCACATAAGCGACCGCGTGCTCTCTCAGCGCCTGAAGGAGCTGGAGCGGGAGGGGATCGTGGAGCGGCGCGTCATTCCCAGCACCCCCGTCCGCATCGAATACGCCCTGACGCCCAAGGGTCACGAGCTTCAGCAAGTGGTGGAGGCTGTCCAGCGCTGGGCCGACCGCTGGCTGGCCGTGCCCGACGGCCACTGAGCGACGGCACGCCTCAGCCAGGGAACACTAGCCACGTGGTTCGCCAGGCGCTAATCTTCGCTGTAGAGGCAAAGACGGTCTGAGGAAAAAGGACGGGGCGATGGACAAACAGAGGTTGCTGGACCATTCCCTTTCCCTCCTGGCGCGGCTCATGTCCTGGGCCGATCCCGGTCGGCTGGAGGAGTGGTCGGAGATGGGCCTCACCATCACCCAGATACGGCTGCTCTTCCTCCTGCGGCGGAATCCGGGCGCCACCGCGACGGCTCTGGCCAACGAGCTTGACGTGAGCCCGCCAGTGCTCACGCGCATGGTGGACCGCCTTGTGCGCCATGGCCTCGTGCAGCGGCAGATGGCCAGCGATGACCGTCGGCGCGTCTGCCACTATCTGACCCCCAAGGGTGCCGACACGGTGCAGCGGCTCGAGGATGTGGGGCGGACGCAGCTCCGGGCTGTGCTGGCCCAGCTCTCGGACCAGGAGCTGGTCCAGGTGGTGGAAGCCCTGGAGCGTCTGTGGGCCCTCATCGAGTCACAGATGGCAGCCAGCCCGGCCCGCCACAGCTGACCTCCGTCCCTCTCCTCGGAGTCCCTCGCATGGGCCCGACCTGCCAGCGAGCCTTTAACCTGACTGTGACCTGCCATAGCCCTGTCTGGCGGCAGGGCCCCTGTGTATACTGCTAGTCGTGATCCAGGCGTATTCGGTCTCCGAGCTGGCCCGCCTCATATGCCGCACCCTGCGGGGCGAGCCGCTGCTGCAGGACCTGTGGCTGGAGGGCGAGCTGTCCAATCTGCGGGCGGGCTATGGCGGCCACCTCTACTTCACCCTGAAGGACGAAGCTGCCCAGGTCCGTTGCGTCATGTTCGGTGGACAGTGGCGCGCCGTGGGCCTGGAGAACGGGCAGCAGGTGCTGGCCCACGGGCGCGTCGACTTCTGGGAGGGCCGGGGCGACCTGCAGTTCTATGTGGACTTCGTCCAGCCGGCCGGCGTGGGCCTGTGGCAGGCCCAGTTCGAGATGCTGAAGGCCAAGCTCGAGGCGGAGGGCCTCTTCGACCCCTCGCGCAAGCGCCCGCTGCCGCCGTTTCCGCGCCGCATCGGTGTGGCCACGTCGCCGGCAGGCCACGTGTTCCACGACATCTGCCAGGTCATCGGTCGGCGCTGGCCTCTGGCCGAAGTGGTGCTGGCGCCCACGCCGGTGCAGGGGCCCGAGGCCGTGTCGGGGCTGACCTGGGCCATCCGCCGGCTCAACGAGGTGGGCGTGGACGTCATCATCGTGGCCCGGGGAGGTGGCTCCCTGGAGGAGCTGTGGCCGTTCAACGAGGAGCAGGTGGCCCGGGCCATCTTTGCCAGCCGGGCGCCCGTGGTGAGCGGGGTGGGCCACGAGCCTGATGTCACCATCGCCGACCTGGTGGCCGACGTCCGGGCCCCCACTCCATCAGCGGCAGCGGAGGTGGCCGCGCCCGACCGCGCCCACCTCCTGCAGCGCCTGCAGGGGACCCTGGCCTTTCTCGAGTCCGAAATGTGGGACTGTATCCAATCGCGTCGTCGCGACGTGGCCCTGGCTGCTGCCTGTCTGGACCGATCGCTGCCCGACATCCCTTCCCTGGTCTCTCGCGCGCTGGGCCTAGGACAGCGTTGCCTGGCCCTGGCCCAGCAGCGGGCGCGGCACCTGGAGGAGCGGCTGCAGGGCCTGGGCCTGCGTCTGGCCGCCCTGGACCCCCGGGCCACGCTCGCCCGGGGCTATGCCATCGTTCGCAAACGTGGCGGGCCGGTGGTGGCCAGCACGGCCCAGGTGCGGGGCGGGGACTTGCTGGACGTATACGTGGCCGACGGCCACTTCCCGGCGGAGGTGAAGCGCCAGTATGGCTTCTGAGGGTGACGCCTCCTTCGAGGCCCTCTACCGGCGTCTAGAGGAGGTGGTCCAGCGGCTGGAGCAGGGTGGCCTGGACCTGGAGGAGTCCATCGCTCTCTACGAGGAAGGGATGCGGTTGGCCGTCCGTTGTCGGCAGATGCTGGAGCAGGCCCAGCTGCGCATAACGCGTCTGCGCGACGAGCTGGGCCTGTATACTGGTGAGGGAATGGGGGAGCCGCGCCCCGCTTACGAGGCCGGTGAGGCCGAGACCGACCTGGAGATGGGCTGATGGCCACTCGAATGCTGCGGGCTGACCTTCACTGCCACACCTACTATTCACCCGATGCCCTCACGTCTCCCGGCAAGCTGGTGAAGGCCTGCCTGGAGCGCGACATCAATTGCCTGGCCGTCACGGACCACAACACCATCGCCGGCGCGCTGTTGCTGGAACGCATGTGCCCCTTTCAGGTCATCGTGGGCGAGGAGGTGCGGACGAGGGAGGGGGAGGTGATCGGCCTGTTCCTGAAGGAGGAGGTGCCGGCGGGCCTGTCCCTGGAAGAGACGGTGGAGCGCATCAAGGCACAGGGCGGTCTGGTGATGGTGCCACACCCCTTCGACCGCTTTCGGCACGGCATCGGCGAGGACGGTCTGCGGCGCATCCTGCCCGCCGTAGACATCATCGAGGCCTTCAACGCCCGCGCCCTGGTGTCGGCTGACAACCAGCGCGCCCGCGACTTCGCTCAGCGCCACGGCCTGCCTGTGGTGGCCGTCAGCGATGCCCACTCGCCAGCCGAGGTGGGGCGGGCCTACACCGAGCTGCCGGCCTTCGAGGGCGCCGAAGGCTTCCTGGAGGCGCTGAGGCAGGCCCGCCTGGTGGAGCGCCCCGCGAGCCCCCTGGTCCATCTGGCCAGCCGCTGGGCGACAGTGCGCCGCCGTGTATTCGGCTGGCAGCCCGTGAGGCCCTAGAGGCCCATGCTGCGAATAGGCTGGTTCACTACAGCCCGTGGCGAGACGTCCCGTCGTCTGCTGCAGATGGCCCAGTCCGCCATGGCCAGCGGCTATCTCGACGCGCGCATTGAGGTGGTCTTCTGCAGTCGCGAGCCCGGGGAGGACCCCAATACTGACCTGTTCCTGGATCTAGCCCGCTCGTATGGCATCCCCCTCGTCTGCCTCTCTTACTCGCGATTCCGGAGGGAGCGCAAGCTGCCGCCAGTGCGGCAGGGGGAGCCGCTACCGCCCTGGCGCCGCGACTACGACCGCGAGATAGTGAGGCTGCTGGAGCCGTATGCCTTCGATGTCGCCATGCTGGCAGGCTACATGCTGGTGGCCAGCGACGTTCTCTGCTCTCGCTACCCCTTGCTGAACCTGCACCCGGCGCCCCCTGGCGGCCCGGTAGGTGTGTGGCAGGAGGTGGTATGGCAGCTCATCGCGGTGGGCGCCCATCGCTCGGGGGCTATGGTCCATCTGGCCACGCCGGAGGTGGACAGGGGGCCGCCGGTGGCCTACTGCCTCTATTCTCTGCGGGACCCGGCCCTGGACCCCCTCTGGCAGGAGGTGGAGGGGAAGACGGTGCCGCAGCTGCGAGCCGAGGTCGGCGAAGGGCTGCCCCTGTTCATGGAAATACGTCGACGGAGCGTGGCCCGCGAGCTGCCTCTGGTGGTGGAGGCGCTGCGGGCACTGGCCCAGGGCCGCGTTCGCATAGAAGGCGGTCGAGTGACCGATGCCTCGGGCAACCTCCTCTTCGGGCTCGACCTGACGCCGGAGGTGGAGGAAGCGGTGGCCCGCCGCGAGGCTGGCCAGCCGTGGCCCTGGGAGGCGCCGACGGCCGGTGCCGGGAGGTGAGCCGATGCTTTGCCCCTGCTGTCGTGCTGTGTGCACCCCTGACGACAACTACTGTCACCGCTGTGGCCAGTACCTGCGGGTGGTCCGCCTGCCCGTGCCTCCTGCGGAGCGGGGGCTGGCGCCGCTGAGGGCGGTAGCGCCGGCCCTGCTGCGCAGCGGCACCTATCTCCTGATGGGGATGGCCGGGCAGTGGGCCTTGAGGCAGCTCCTGCGCCTGCTCCTCTCGCGGGCCCTCGGCGGCAGGAGGCAACGGCAGCTGCCCGTGGGCCGCCGTGGTCTGCTGCCAGCGCCTTCGAAGGCCGGAGAGGAGGCCATCCTCTTCGCCTATCGGGAGACGACCGTAGTCCGTCGCAGCCTCCGCCGCACCTAGGCCAACCCCCTCAGCAGCCGCCCTCCCTCGCCAGCCCTGTCCTCATCGGGGCTGGCGGTGATCCATGCAGCCTCCGTCCTCCGAAAGAACGGTGGAAAGGTCGACAGGGCCCTGCGACCGCGACCAGACCGAAGGAACGTCAGGAGATGCTGCATGGGCAACTTGCTCACGAGGGGGCGGCGCTGGCTGGCCGCGGCCGCCGCCGTCGCCCTGGCTGCGACTGTGTTAGCCCTGGCCGCCTGCGGCGAAGAGGAAGAGGCGGCCCAGCCTGCTACCACGCCCCAGACCACCCCTGCCGCCGGGCAGCGGGCCCAGCCCACCCCCAGCCCGACCGTCCGCGAGCTGGGCACCACACCTGGCTGGGCCGCGGGAGCCACCGGCACCGTTTTCTACACCAAGAACTTCTTCTGCGGGCAGGGGGAGCCTTGCATCGTTGGACAGGACGGCCCTGCCCCGTCGGGCACTCGGGAGCCCATCCCCACCGTCTGGGTGCTGGTGCCGCTGTTCAGCGAGACGCAGGGCATAGAGCTGCACTGCCCGCAGGCGGGTAGCTGCCCGGCCCATCCGCGGCAGGTGGACGTCAGCCGTATCGGGCTGGGGCAGGTCATTCCGCTGCCGCCCCACAGCCATATCGTCGACCCCCAGCAGGCGGGCTTCAGCACTGCCCCCGACACCCCCTGGAGGGCCGTTGTGGTGGGCATCAAGAACCGGGCGGCCTGGGACCGCATCCAGGCGGGCAAGTCCCTGCAGGTGCTGCGCCAGGTCCAGGCCAACGAGGCTGATGCCACGCCCGACATCCCCACCAACCTCTACCTCTTCTTCGGCATCAGGTAGCGGAGGGACGTAGTGGTTGCCAACCCGGTTCCCTACACGGCGGCGGAGGCGGGGAGGAGGCCGGCTGGGAGGTGGAAGGGTCTCCCCTTCCACCTCCTGGCCATCGCCGGGTCGGTGGCGGTGGTGGTCGGGTCCTATTTGCCGTGGGCCACCTTTTACGACGGCCTCTATCGGCCAGACGGCGTCTCGGGCCATGGTCGTTTCTTCATCGGGCTGGCGGTGGCCGCAGTGGCCTCGGCCGTTCTGTCGGAAGTCCCTCCCAGGGCGCCCTCGTTGCGTTGGGCGGTGGGCCTGGCCGGCGCTTTGGTGGGGGCCTTCGCCATGCGCGACCTGTGGAACCTGAAAGACATGACCGGTAGCCCCGAGGCTATCCTGCTCTTCATGGGCGAAGGGCCAGGCCTGTATGTGGTCGTGGCGGGGGCGGGGGCCCTTCTGGCCTCTTTGGCCCTATCGGCCCAGGAGGGCCGCCCGGCTTCCCTCAGGGACCCATCGCTGCTGGGGCGATGGGGTATAGTGCTGGGGCTGGCCTTGCTGGTTCCCGGTGCCTATGGCGATTACTTCATGCACACGGCCGTCGAGCATGCGGCCCACCGGGACGCCCTGCTGAATCTGGATCACGTGCTCACCTTCGGCGGGGGCCTTTTGTTGGCGGCCGGAGGATCGGCCTTCCTGGCAACGAAGCTGACGGGACGCTGACCCACCCCCTCCCAGGCTCGGCCCGAGGGACGGACGAACCCTCCCTCGGGCCACTTCGTTTCAGCGTCTTAGTTTAGAAGGGGCATCGCCCCTAGAACCGTATCTGGAGGACAGGGGGAGAGGTCGGGCTGGGGCTGCCGCCCGCCGGCTCTATGGTGATGGCCACCGCATCCACCGTCGAGATGTCCATAGCCATAGAGGCCGACACCGGCTGGGGGCCGCTGACCTGCAACAGGCCCATCGAGACTCGCTGGCTGCCGCGAATGGCCCATACCTGATACGTCTTGTCGGCAGGCAGGGAAGGGAGGCCCTCCAGCACCAGCACCGCCATCTTGTCGTGCGGCATGTATACCAGGCGGCCGTGGGCGCCCCCGCTCTCGACCTGATAGACCACCGCCTGTCCGCCGCCCTGACTACCGCCCAGGAGCAACGAGAGGTTCCAGCCGAGGAGGGCCAGGGCCAGCATGGCCAGGGCAGCTGCCAGGCGGTATGGGCCCAGGGCAGGAAGCCAGCGACCGATGCCCCTGGTCTGGAGGGAGGGTCTCGCCTGCTGTCGTGCCGCCGCCAGTATGCGACGACGCAGGGCAGGGGGAGGCTCCATTTCGGGCGCTGCCCAGAGAAGGGCCCTGGCCGCCTGTTGGAGCTCGGCCAGATGGGGATGGGCGGGACAGGTCTGCAGGTGTTGGCGCACCTGCTGCATCTGGTCGGGAGGTAGGGCTCCCAGAGCGAACGCCCCGGCCAGCTCCTCTATCTCGCTGCACTCCATGACCTGACGTTGCTCTTGCGCCTCGGCCTCGCCGCTGCCCATCGCCTATCCCTGCCCTCTCAAGGCCTGTCGTAGCTTCTCCAATGCCAAGCGCAGCCTGCTCTTGAGGGTGCCGAGAGGGATGCCCAGCCGCGCCGCGGCCTCGACGTGGGTGAACCCTTCGAAGAAGCACATCTCGATGGCCCGTCGCTGCTCTTCGGGCAACGACATGAGTGCGCGACGGACCATCTCCTTATCGAAGTCGAAGGGGGCGGCCTCCTCGTCCTGCAGCATAGCTGCTGGGCTGACGGACTCGTCCAGGGTCGTCTGGCCTCGCCTGGCACGGACCATATCGATGGCCCGACGGTAGACGATGGTCATGAGAAGCGCTCCCAGGCGGCCTCGGGAGGCGTCCAGCCGCGCCGACTGCTGCCAGAGGGCCAGGAATGCCTCCTGAACGGCGTCCTCCGCTGCGGCGCCGTCGCCCAGCACACGATAGGCGAGGCCGAAGGCCTGTCGGGCGTAACGGTCATATAGGGCCTCCAGGGCGGCGGGGTCGCAGGCCCGCAGCCCCTCGAGGATATCATCGTCTTGCCTATAAGTTATTCGCTTCTCAGCCCGCAATGGATGAAGGAGGCCCCTGCTGGCCAGGCTGAATCTCTCTGCCCTCTCGGGCCATGGCCCTTTCTTTTGTATCCGATGGTAACACAGCGTCTTTCGGCCCAGAAGGGCGGTGGCCTCGTCCATAGGGATGTCATGTGCTAGAATTCACGGGAGCACAGGCCCATGACAGCGGTCCTGGTCCTGTCGGCCCGCTCTCTGGCCGGCCGCACTGCAGTGACGGTGGGGCTGGCGGAGGCCCTGCGCCGTTCGGGCGCCAGGGTCTCCGCCGCCCGTCTGGAGGGGGACGAGGGGGCCGCGCGCGATGCCCGCCTGTATGCTCGCCTGGGCCTGGCCCCAGGCGGATGCGATGCCCCCCTGTCGGCCGCTGACGTCCCCTCTCTCGCCCGCGACGGTGTGCTGCTGCTGGAATGCCCTCCGGGGCCGCCCCCAGCGGGATGGCGGGAGTGGGGCGCCCGCGCTGTGGCAGTAGCCCGCTACCCGGACCTGGGGCTGCCGCAGGAGCAGGGCGCCCTGGGCGAGGCCCTGTTGGGGGCGCTGGTCACCTGCGTCCCTCGCCGACGGCTGGAAAAGGTGCGAGAGGAGGCGGTCGGTGGCCCTCCCCTTCTGGCCCTGGTGGAGGAGGACCGCTTCCTGGCCTCGCCCACTCTGGGGCAAATGGCTGAAGCCCTCGGGGCGGAGACCATCTTCGCCTCCGGCCGGGAGGAGATGGTCCTGGATCGCGTCTTCATCTCCCCCATATCCGCCGATCCCGGGCAGGGGTACTTCGTCCGTCACCGACCGACGGCGGTCGTCGTGCGAAGCGACAGGCCCGACCTTCAGCTGGGGGCCTTCAACGCCGGTGTGCCCTGCCTCATCGTGACCGGCACGGTCCCCATGCTGCCCTATGTCCTCCAGCGGGCCGAAGAAGACATGACCCCCATACTCCTCACCTCCCTCAGCACGCTGGAGGTAGCCCAGCGCCTGGACGACCTCATCGGCCAGGTGCCCCTACAGGGCAGGGACAAGGTGGAGCGGGCCGCGGAGGTAGTTGCACGCGCCCTATCGGGGCCGGCGCTGGAGCGGCTGCTCTCGTCCGCCTGAACTAGGTTCCTGAGGTTCTCTCGATGCCGGGGGCGAAAGCCCTTTCAGCGCTGGGACTGGCGAGCCGCGATGGCTCCATCTGGCCCGCTGCCGCTGCCCTGGGGGCGCCGCAATAAGGGCAGATGACCCAGAACAGGCTCACCGGCCGCCGACAGCGGCCGCAGGCCTCCCGCAGCCGAGCCTGACAGTAGGGGCAGAACAGGAAGTCCTTATCAGCGGGCTGCTGGCACTGGTGACAGATGGCCCCCTCGCCCACCTCCCGCAGAAGGGCCTCTTGCTCCAGAGAGCGGGCATAGGCCTCGTCCAGCGTCTCGCGGGGCCGCAGTAGCAGGTACAGCAGCAGCCCGGGCAGGTTGAGCCCGGGGAAGAACATCAGCACCAGGAAGACCGAGAGGGCCTGGACGAACAGGTCGCGGCTGCGCTCGCGGATGTCCTTATAGGTCCAGATGACGATTCCCAGCCAGAGGAGGAACAGCCAGACGCCGCCCACCAGGGCGCCTAGCACTACTCCCGTCGTGGCATTCATCACCCTTCCCTACGAACTAGGCGAATTATAACACGCAGGCGGCCCTGGGGCCACGTCGTGGCGGGAGGGGCACCCTGGGGCCTAAACTGATAGTCGGAATGGGTGCGGAAGAGAAAGAAAGGCCCCGCATAAGCCTTTCGCTTACGGACATCGCTTTCCAGGGCGCGGCCATCGGTCGGGTGGATGGCAGGGTCGTCTTTGCCGACTTCGGCATCCCGGGCGAGGAGGCCGTGGTGGAGCTGGAGAAGGAGAAGCGGGACTATGCCCTGGGGCGAGTGGTGGAGGTGCTCTCGCCCTCGCCCTGGCGAGTGGAGCCTCCCTGCCCCTACTTCGGGGTGTGTGGCGGCTGCCAGTGGCAGCACATAGCCTACGAGAAACAGGTGGAGTTGAAGCAGAGGGTGGTGGCCGAGCAGCTGCGGCGCATCGGCAAGTTCGATGACCCTCCCGTTTCGCCCACCGTTCCCTCGCCCTTGCCTTACGGCTACCGCAACCACGCCCGGTTCTCGGTGGACGAGGAGGGCTATCTGGGCTTCGTGTCCCGCCCCGGCCACGGCTACCGCTTCCTGCGCATCGAACGCTGCCTGCTGATGCATCCGTTCATCAACGAGGTGCTGGCGCGCTTCCAGGGCAAGGCCAAGGGATGCCATCAGGTGGCAGTTCGCTACGGATTCAACACCGGCCAGTTCCTCATCCACCCCGATCTCAGGCAGGTAGAGCCTTCCATCCCGTCGGGCCAGAGGGCCTACGAGGAGGAGCTGCTGGGCCACCGCTTTCGCATTTCGGGCGCCTCCTTCTTCCAGACCAACACTCCCCAGGCGGAGAGGCTGGTGGAGCTGGTGCGGGAGCGACTTCAGCTCACCGGTAGCGAGTTGCTGCTGGACGCCTATGCCGGTGTGGGCACCTTCGCTGTCCTGCTGGCGCCCCATGCCCGACGGGTCATCGCCATCGAGGAGTCGGCGGCGGCGGTGGAGGACGCCCTCTACAACCTGATGGGGGTGAGCAACGTCCTCTACCGCCGTGGGAAGGTGGAGACAGTGCTGGCAGAGCTGGGGGTGACGCCCGACGCCATCATCCTCGACCCGCCGCGGGTGGGCTGCCACCCCAAGGCCATCGAGGGGGTGTTGCGACTGCGGCCGCGGCGGGTGGTCTACGTCTCGTGCGACCCTGCTACCCTGGCCCGGGACCTGCGACGGCTTTGCGACGGCGGTTACAGGTTGCTGGACGTGACGCCCCTGGACATGTTTCCCCAGACCTATCACATCGAATGTGTGGCCACCCTGGAGCCGGCATGAGCGACCTGCGCCTGGTGCTGGCCTCGGCTTCGCCCCGCCGCAGGGAGCTGCTGGCGCTGTTGGGGATACCCTTCCTGGTGGACCCGCCGCAGGTGGACGAGACGCTGCCCGAGCGTTCGCCCGACGTCCCAGCCGTGGCCCGTCGCCTGGCGCGACACAAGGCCCTGGCAGTGGCCGACAGGCACCCGGGAGCAGTGGTCCTGGCGGCCGATACCATAGTGGCCCTGCGGGGTCGGCTGCTGGGCAAGCCCTCCAACCCTGCCGAGGCGGAGGCCATGCTGCGCCTCTTGATGGGGCGGGAGCACAGGGTGGTTACCGCTGTGGCCGTGACCCGTGGCAGGCGGGCGCTGGTCTCCCATGCCTCCACGCGGGTTCGCCTTCGCAACTTCGCGGACGGGGAGCTGCATGCCTACGCCCGCAGCGGAGACGCCTTCGACAAGGCCGGGGCCTACGCCATCCAGGACGGGGCGTTCCGGCCGGTGGAGAGCTACTCTGGCTGCTACTGCAACGTGGTGGGGCTACCGCTGGCCCTTGCGGCCGAGCTGCTGGCCAGGGCCGGCGTGCCGGTGGCGGTGAGCGTCCAGAGCCTGCTTCCCCAGTGCAGCAGCTGCCCGCTGTGGCGGGACAGGGCTGGACGGGTGCCGTTGGTGTCCACCATCCAGAGGCGCTAGAATGGCGGGCAGGCCATGAGCGACCCCATCCTGGACCCTCTCAACCCGCGCCAGCGGGAGGCCGTGACCCATACCGAGGGCCCGCTGCTCATCGTGGCCGGGCCGGGGTCGGGTAAGACTCGGGTCATCGCGCACCGCATCGCCTACCTGTTGGCCCACCGCGGCGTGAGGCCCTATCGCATTCTGGCCGTCACCTTCACCAACAAGGCGGCGCGGGAGATGCGGGAGCGGGTGCTGTCCCTGGTGGGGGAGGCGGCCGGGCAGGAGATGGCCATAGGCACCTTTCACTCCCTCTGCGCGCGAATCCTGAGGGCCGACGGGCACCGTATAGGCATTCCCCGCTCCTTCGTCATCTATGACGAGGAGGACCAAATAGGCGCCGTCAGGCGGGCCCTGTCGGAGCTGGACCTGGACGCCAAGCGGGTGCCGCCGGCGGCAGTCCTCTCCCTCATCTCGAGGGCCAAGGCGGAGCTGCGCACCCCCCAGTCCATGGCGGCGCTGGCCCAGAGCTATTTCCAGGAGGTGGCCGCCCGCGTCTACGCCGTCTACCAGCGAATCCTGGAGGAGGCGTCGGCCCTGGACTTCGACGACCTGCTCAACAAGACGGTGCAGCTCTTCCAGGAGCACGAGGATGTACGGGCCAGGTATGCCGAGCGCTTCCTCTACCAGCACATAGACGAGTTCCAAGACACCAACGTGGCCCAGTATGCCCTGGCCCGGCTGCTGTGCGAGCCCCACCGCAACCTCTGCGTGGTGGGGGACCCCGACCAGTCCATTTACACCTGGCGGGCGGCCGATATACGCAACATCCTGAGCTTCGAGCACGACTTTCCCGAGGCGAAGGTGGTCCTGCTGGAGCAGAACTACCGCTCGACCCAGGCCATCCTGGACTGCGCCCGACACGTCATCGCCAAGAACCGCCAGCGCAAAGAGAAAGACCTGTGGACGGAAAACGGCCCCGGTCTGCCGGCGGTGGTCTACGAGGCCTTCGACGAGGTGGAGGAAGCCTCCTTCGTTGCCGCCGAGATCGAGCGGCTGGCCAGGGAGGAGAGGCGCCCGTATCGCCACTTCGCCGTCATGTACCGCACCAATGCCCAGTCGCGGCCGCTGGAAGAGGCCTTTCTGCGTCGTGGCATCCCCTACCGGCTGGTGGGGGGCGTGCGGTTCTACGAGCGGCGCGAGGTGAAGGACCTGCTGGCCTACCTGCGCCTGGTCCACAACCCCTTCGACTCGGTAGCCCTGCTGCGGGTGCTGAACGTGCCGCCGCGGGGCATTGGCGAGCGGACGGTTCTGGAGCTGCAGCGCTGGGCGCGACAGCTGGGGGTCCCCCTCTACGCCGCGCTGCAGTTGCTGGCTCAGCAGGAGAGGGACTCTCCCACGCCGGAATCTCCCGCCGCGCCGAAGCCGGGATTCCAGCGGCGGGCGGTGGGGGCCTTGCTGCGCTTCCTGGGCCTCCTGAACCAGCTCATCGCCCGGGCCTCTCAGGTGCCTCTGTCGCAGCTACTGGACGCGGTCATCGAGGCCACCGACTACCGCCCCTACATCCTGTCCGAGCCGCAGGGAGAGGAGCGCTGGGAGAACGTGGAGGAGCTGCGCTCTGTGGCCGCCACCTACGACGAGCTGCGGCCGCAGGATGCCCTGGCAGCCCTGCTGGAGGACGTGGCCCTGGTCACGGATGTGGACCGCTACGACGAGAGCGCCAATGCTGTCACCCTCATCACTCTTCACGCTGCCAAGGGGCTGGAGTTCCCGGTGGTGTTCATCGTGGGGATGGAGGAGGGCCTCCTGCCCCACATCCGCTCCTTCGACGACCCAGAGCAGATGGAGGAGGAGCGGCGTCTGTGCTACGTGGGGATGACGAGGGCCAAGGAGCTGCTCTACCTGGTGCGTGCCTTCCGCCGCAGCCGCGGCGGGCCGCACCCGCCCTCGCGCTTCCTGGCCGATATCCCGCCCCACCTGGTGGTGCCGGCCCAGCCTCGTCGTCCCTCCCAGGTCTACGCCACCCCCGCGACCAGCGCCGATGGCGGCGCCACCGCTCCCGCTTTCAGGGCGGGCGACCGGGTGCGCCATCCCCGCTTCGGAGAGGGGGTGGTCGTGTCCTGCACCCCCACAGGCGATGACCATCTTGTGACGGTGGCCTTCAAGGGCGAGGCAGGCATCAAGAAGCTGCTGCTATCGCTGGCCCGGCTGGAGCATGCCGGGCCCCAGGGGGCGTCTTGACCTCCCAGGACGGCATGGACTGGTTCTTCGACCATGGCCTGCGCATAGTGGGCATCGTCGTGGCCCTGGCGCTGGTCTACATCGTCTTCCGCGTCTTCTTCCCGCGCCTCCTGGGCCGCCTGCTTTCCCATCCGGCGGTGGACGTGGACTTCCGCCGCAGAGTGGAGACCCTCGCGTCGGCCGCCAACTGGCTGGTGGCGGCCCTGCTGTTCATCATCGGCCTGCTGACTATATTGCCCGAGCTGGGGGTCAACATCGCCGCCGTGCTCACGGGCCTGGGCATCACCGGAGTGGCCCTGGCGCTGGGTGCCCAGCTGCTGGTGCGGGACGTCATCAACGGCGTCTTCATCCTGTTGGAGGACCAGTTCCGCAAGGGGGACTACATCGCCGTGGGCAACTTGCAGGGGGTGGTGGAGGACCTGAGCCTGCGTCGCACCGTCCTGCGGGACTGGAGCGGAGTGCTGCACGTCGTCCCCAACAGCCTCATCGGCGCGGTGTCCAACTACACCCGCGGCAGCGGCGGCATCTTCCTGGAGGTGCGGGTGGCCTACGGCGAGGACCTGGAGCGAGTGCGTCGCATCGTAGATGGTGTGGGGCAGGCGCTGGCCCGCGACCCGGCCTGGGGGCACCACATCATCGAGGCACCACGTCTGGCCTGGGTGGAGGCGGTAGGCGACCAGGGCATAGTGCTGCGGGTGCGGGGGATGGCCCGCCCCGGCTGCCAGTGGGAGCTTTCAGGGGTGTTGCGCCAGAGGCTGGTGGAGGCCTTTCTGCGGGAGGGGGTGCGTGTCCCCTTCCCCTCTCACGTTCTAGCCCAGGACCAAGGGTCGAACCGCTAGCCCTTGACCACGCCGATGGGGCGCATGCGGGCGACCTTCAGCGAAATGCCCGCCTCGTGCAGCACCTCCACCACGTCGGCCACGTCCTTGTAGGCCTCGCTGGCCTCCTCGGCCAGCAGCGCCCGGTTCTGGGCGCGGACGATGATGCCACGGGCGGCCAGCTTCTCGGCGATGTCCACCCCTTTCAGCATGCGTTTGGCGGCGGCACGGCTCTGGACGCGGCCGGCGCCGTGGCAGGTGGAGCCCCAGGTCTCTTCCATGGCCCTCTGGGTGCCTACCAGCAGGAAAGAGTATCTCCCCATGTCGCCCGGCACCAGCACCGGCTGGCCGATGCTGCGGTAGCGGGCGGGCACGTCGGGGTGTCCGGGGGCGAAGGCGCGCGTGGCGCCCTTGCGGTGTACGCAGACCGTCAGCTCGCGGCCGTTGAAGCGGTGGCGCTCTATCTTGGCGATGTTGTGGGCGACGTCGTAGACCAGATACATGCCCATGTCGCGGGGGTCGCGGCCCAGTACGCGGCCGAAGGCCTGCCGCACCCAGTGGGTGATGATCTGGCGGTTGCAGAAGGCGAAGTTGGCCGCCGCCGTCATGGCCGCCAGATAGTCCTGCCCCTCTCTGGAGCGTATGGGGGCACAGGCCAGCTGACGGTCGGGCAGGTGGATGTTGTAGCGCTTGGCCGAAGCCTCCATCACGTCCAGGTAGTCCTCGCAGGTCTGATGGCCCAGCCCGCGGGATCCGCAGTGGACGAAGACCACCACCTGCCCCGGCTCGTGGATGCCCATCACTGCTGCCTTCTCGGTATCGTAGATATGGTCGATGACCTGGACCTCCAGGAAATGGTTGCCCGAGCCCAGGGTTCCCAGCTGCGGCAGCCCCCGCTCCTTGGCCCGACGGCTCACCTTCTCGGGGTTGGCTCCGGGAAGCGCGCCGCCGCCTTCGATGGCCTCCAGGTCCTCGGGCCAGCCGTAGCCCTGCTCCACCGCCCAGCGGGCGCCTTTCACCAGCACCTGGTCGATCTCCTTCATGGAGACCTTGACCAAGCCCTCGCTGCCCACCCCCGAGGGGATGTCGCGGAAGAGCTGGTTCACCAGCTCCCGCAGCTTGGGTCGCACGTCCTCCTCCCGCAGGTCGGTGCGGATGACGCGGGTTCCGCAGTTGATGTCGAAGCCGACGCCCCCCGGCGAGATGACTCCGTCCTCCACCCGCATGGCGGCGACGCCGCCGATGGGGAAGCCGTACCCCCAGTGGATGTCGGGCATGGCCAGGGAGTAGCCGACGATCCCCGGGAGGAAGGCCACGTTGGCCACCTGCTCGATGGCCATGTCCTCGCCGATGTGGGACAGCATCTCCTCGGAAGCGTAGATGAGTCCCGGCACTCTCATGCCCGGCTTGTACTCCTGGGGCAGCAGCCAGCGCCAGTCGTCTATCTTCTGCAGCACCCTCTTCCAGTCCCTGCCCATCGCTCACCACCACCTCATCTCAAACGGCCGTCCACCCGCAGGAAAAACTCGAGTACCAGGCGTCGGGCCTCGGCGCTGTCCCCCAGGATGCCATGGGGGGCACCGGGCACCACCGCCAGCTCTGCAGCGGGCAGCATTCGCGCCAGCTCGATGCCCCACTCCAGGGGCACCACACGGTCGGCGTCGCCGTGAACGACAATGGCCGGCGCCCGCACCTCGCCCAGACGGGGCCGCAGGTCGATGTCGAGATAGGCGGCGATGTTCTCCACCTCGGCAGCGCAGAGCTGTGCCCACTCCTCCTCCCTCAGGGAGGCGGCGGCCTCCTCGGCCAGTCGCCGGTACTCGGCCGACCATTCCTCCAGCCGCCCGGAGGCCTCGGCGGCGGGTCGCTCCCAAAGGGCGGCCAGGGAAACCCGGGCCTCCAGAGGCCGACGTCGGAACATGGCCAGGGCTCCCTCGCGGCGCAGCGTGTCCAGTTCGGACCGCACGACGGCGATGATGCCACGGTCGGCCTCGGGACGGAAGAGGGAAGCAGCGGTGTTGGCCAGGGCCAGGGAGCGCACCCGCTGGGGGTGCTCCAGGGCCAGCAGCAGGGCGATGGGGCCCCCGGCCGAACTGCCGATGATGTGGGCCTGCTCCAGCCCCAGGGCGTCCAGGATGGCCAGGGCGTCGGCCACCTGGTCCGCCAGCGACCAGCCATCGCTGGGCAGGGAAGACCAGCCGCAGCCGCGGCGGTGATAGACCACCGCACGGTAGTGAGGGGAGAACTCGTCCAGCCACTCGTAAGTGCGCGGCTGCAGCCGGTAGCCCAGCCCGGCAAACCCACCGTGGATGAAGAGGACCGGGAAGCCCTCCCCGCGAACGTCGTACCACAAGCGCACCCTGCCCGTGTCCAGATAGGCCATACGCTCTGCCCCTCTACCGGCGACGGCGGTTCAGATGTCGAACACGACCTGCGCCTGCCACCAGCCGTCCTGGTGGCTCACCTGCAACAGGTGGCGCGTGACACCCTTGATGCCCACGCGTAGCTGGTGGCGCTGGGGGTCCAGGCGCTCTCCCCAGGCCACCGCCCGCAGGCGGTAGGGTGCCAGCTCCAGCATCTCGAAGCGGCGGAAGAGCATGTTCTTGGCGTCCAGCCAGTACAGCAGTTCATTCAGCCAGCGCACCAGCAGCGACTCCCAGTCGTGGGCCTCGGCCTCCAGCTCCTGCCGCTCTCTTTCGGCCACCCCGTCCAGCTCGGCCACGAGGTGGGACATGGCCAGGGCCGCGTTAGCGAACAGCTCCTCGAGAGTGCGGCCGCGGGCCACCACCCTCACATCGGCCGTATGCTCCAGCACCTCGTAGGGCGGCGGCGCCTCGGCCACTACACTCCCCTCCTGGGGCCGAGGCCTGGCGGCCCGGCCCAAGACCCATTATAGGGCCTGGGGCAGCGTCCTCAGGCGCGCCCGCACTTCTCTTTCAGGAGGGCTATGATCTCGCGCACCGTCTCCTGGCGCCAGCGTGCCCACACGGGCCCTTGCTGGAAAGCTTCGTATTCCTGGCGGGCGCGTTCGGGGTCCTCCTCTCGCAGGCGGCGGATCTCCTCCAGCAGGTGCATCTCCTGGTTGGCCAGGGCCGGTCGCTCGATCCAGTGGCATATGTAGCGATGGTCTCGGGTGTAAAAGACGAAGGTGGGAATGGACTGGTACTTGCCCTGGTTCAGGAACTCGTTCATGATGTCCAGGTTCTGGTCACGGGGGAAGATGCGCAGCTCCATGCCGGCCGCTTGGGCCATCTTGGCCATGACTGGCAGGCCGCGGAAGACATCGGGGCACCAGTCCTCTCCCAGGGCCAGCACCTTCGCCGGGCCATCGGGAAGGGAGACCAGCTCCTTCAGGGTCCGCACGTCCTCGTCCGAGAGCTGGGTCTCGCGATAGTTGTATTCGAACTTGTCCCGGTTGCGCTTGATGGAGTTGAGGTATTCGTCCCAGGTCATGCCCGATGCGAATCGCTCGGGGGTGACCACGCTCTGCTGCTGCGCGCCCACGCTGGCACCTCCTTCGGGACTTGCGCTGCGGGCGGTTATAGGTTACCACGTTAAGGAGAGGGCCTGAAGACTCGCAGGCCTGTCCTGAGGCGAAGAGGGACGCTAAAGTAAGCGTGGAGGAGTTAGAGGGCCGCAGGAGGTGAGTCCAATGCGACGCGTTCTGCCTCTGCTGATTGCCGCCGTTCTGGCCAGCCTGGTGGTGGTCGGGCTGGGCTGCGAGGAAGAGGAGGAGGCCACCCCCACTCCCGCGCGCACGCCCACACCGGCCCGCAGCAGCTAAAGTCCTCTCAGCCTTATACGGTTAGCCCAGGGGCTGCCGCCTCTATCACGGAGGCCATTTCAGGGGGTCTCTGCGGCAGCCTGGCGCCAGAGGCGCAGAAGCTCTTCGGGGGCCAGCTCCTGCAGCGGCTGTCCCCGCTGGCGCGCCAGCGCCTCCAGGCGCTGGAACCTCTGGCGGAAGCGACGACAGGCCAGGAGGAGGGCGTCCTCAGCGTCTAGCTCCAGCAGGCGGGCCAGGTCGGCCAGGGCGAACAGGGCGTCTCCCAGCTCATGGAGCTTGGGGTCACCCTGTGGCGCCTGCCTGAGCTCCTGCAGCTCCTCCTCCAGCTTCCGCCAGGCGTCGGCGTGGGTAGGCCATGTGAAGCCGCTGCGGGCGGCCCGTCGTTGCAGCGCCTGGGCCTGTGCCAGGGCGGGGAGAGTGGCAGGCACCCCCTCCAGGGTGGATGCCTCCTGGCCCCGTTCCTCCCTCTTCAGCTCGTCCCATTGGCGGAGCACCTGCTGAGGCGTTTCCAGCTTCTGCCCCCCGAAGACGTGGGGGTGGCGGCGCACGAGCTTGGCGGCGACGCCGTATATGACGTCCTCCAGGGTGAACTCGCCTGCCTCCTCTGCTATCTGAGCGTGCATGAGGACCTGGAGGAGCAGATCGCCCAGCTCCTCGGCCAGGCGACGGCTGTCTTCGGCCTCGATGGCCTCCAGGGCTTCGGCCGCCTCTTCGCGCAGGTAGTGGCGCAGGCTCAGGTGGGTCTGGGCGCGGTCCCAGGGGCAGCCGTCGGGGCCGCGCAGAGCAGCCACCACCCGTCGCAGGCCCTCGAAGGTCCTCAGCTCGTCATCGGATATCTCCATGGCATCCCCCGCCGCCCATGATAGGGCAGCGAGAGGAGCAGGGCCACGGGCCAGCGTTCCCAGTGAGGGCCTTTGCCAGAGGCCCCGTCGAGGGGGCTGGCTGACTCTCCGTGCCTCGCCCCGCCCGCCAGAGGAGCACGGGGCCACATTGACAGGGCCAGCCCCTGTGCTAGCATAGCCACTGCTGGGCGGGTGGAGTCGTTGTCCACATCTTTTCCCCTGCAGTCCCATGCCCCTCGCTGGGGGGGCAGGCCGGGGCCACTGCGTTTCGCTGCCACCCTCCTGTTCGTGGTGGCCCTGCCCGTCCTGACGGTGACCACGGGCATCCGCGTGCTGTTCAGCCTGCCCCAGGTCTACGACTACAGCATCGAGCACTTCGACGCTGCCTCCCTGACCGGCATCCCCGAGTCGGAGCTGAAGCGGGCCAACCGCGAGCTGGTCCGCTACTTCGCCGATGACCGTCGCCTGCTCCAGCTAGAGGTGACGGATGCGACGGGGCAGCAGATCCCCCTGTTCACGCCCGTGGAGACGGCCCACCTGGCCGATGTGAAGGCGCTGCTGCGCTGGGTGAACGCCGTCCAGGTGGCCTCTCTGGCCTACGTGCTGGCCTACGTGGTCCTGGTTTACGTCTGGGCCAGGGAGGGTTCGGTGCGCGACCTGGCCGGGGCGGTGGTCTGGAGCGCCGTCGCCACCTATGCCCTCCTGGGTGCCGCGGGGGCCATGGCCCTGGCAGGCTTCGATGCCTTCTGGGAGCGGCTGCACCAGGCCCTCTTCCGCAACGACCTGTGGCGCCTGGACCCGGCCCGCCACCACCTCATCCAGATGTTCCCGGAGGAGTTCTGGTTCCAAATGGTGGCCCTGGTGGTGGGAGGCACCCTGGCGCTGATGACTGTCCTGGCGGGGCTGTCGCTGGCCTATCTGTGGCTCGCCCGCCCCCGCCGCGACTGGATGGAGGCGCCACTGCCCCAGGAGGCTCCCATGCTGCCCCAGGTCCCTGCCGGCGGGCCGGTGCGGGAAGGCCTGGAGGGCAGTCCGTCTAGTGGTGGGAGCAGCTAGCGCAGTGGCCGCCGGCGCAGGCGGCGCAGCCGCCCCCGCCCAGAGCGGTCTGCCCCCCGTCGCCGCTGGAGAAGGCGGCGAAGACGGACAGGACGCGTTCGGCTCCCTCGTGTCCCGCCGGACAGGTGGCGGGGTCGTCCATGCGCGCCACGGGCCGCAGCAGCTCGAAGCGGCTGCCGCAGCGGCTGCAGTAGTACTCGTATAGAGGCACGGCTCGCCCTATTCGAGGAAGTCTCTCAATTTCTTGCTACGGCTGGGGTGGCGGAGCTTGCGCAGCGCCTTGGCCTCGATCTGGCGGATGCGCTCCCGCGTCACGTTGAACTCCCGCCCCACTTCCTCGAGGGTGCGGCTGCGGCCGTCCTCCAGCCCGAAGCGCAGGATGAGCACCTTCTGCTCCCGCGGCGTGAGGGTGGAGAGGACTTCCCGCACCTGCTCCCGCAGCAGTTGCTGGGCAGCGGCGTCCATGGGGGAGAGGGTGGCCTGGTCCTCGATGAAGTCGCCCAGGTGGGAGTCCTCCTCCTCGCCGATGGGCGTCTCCAGCGACACCGGCTCCTGGGAGACGCGGATGATCTCCCGCACCCGCTCGGGGCCTACCTCCATCTGCTTGCCGATCTCCTCGCTGGTGGGCTCGCGGCCGTACTCCTGGACCAGGCGGCGGCTGACCCGCATTAGCTTGTTGATGGTCTCCACCATGTGCACCGGAATGCGGATGGTGCGGGCCTGGTCGGCGATGGCGCGGGTGATGGCCTGGCGGATCCACCAGGTGGCGTAGGTGCTGAACTTGTAGCCCTTGCGGTAGTCGAACTTCTCCACCGCCCGGATGAGGCCTATGTTCCCCTCCTGGATCAGGTCCAGCAGCGACATGCCCCGGCCGATGTACTTCTTGGCCACGCTGACCACCAGGCGCAGGTTGGCCTCGGTGAGGCGCTTCTGCGCCTTGCGGCCGTCGTCCAGGAAGCGCTGCAGCCGCTCCTGCAGGCGGCCCTCGTAGGGGGCCAGCCGCTCTTTGAGGTCGGGCGGCGGCGGCACCAGGGCATCGGGCGTGCCCGCCGCCTCCAGGACGATGCCCATCAGGTCCTGGACCAGCACATGGCTGGCGGTGGAGAGGTGCACCAGGGCCTGCTCCGCCTCCCGCTGGCTCATGCCCAGGGCCTCGGTGAGCTTCTGGGCCATCTCCTGGTCGATCTCGCCGTCGACACAGGAGCGGAAGGCGGGGTGCTGGAGCACCTCGGGGAGGGAGAGGCCCTCCAGCCCCAGCTCGCGGGCCACTACCTGGCGCACCGGCTCCAGGGTGGCCAGGTCCTCCAGGATGGCGACTACCGTCTCGGCGGCGGTGGGCCGTCGGCCGTGGGCCTGCTGGAAGCGCCGTTGCAGCTCCTCGATGTAGCGGGCCTCCTCCATCTGGCGGGCCAGGAACTTCTCGTCGTCGGCCGTGAGGAGGGCTACCTTGCCGATCTCGCGCAGGTACATGCGGACGGGGTCATCGACCCCCTCCTCCAGCTCCTCCAGCTCGCGCTCCGGCTCCTCCTCCAGGGCCTCGGCCTCGCGTGCCCAGGCGTCGGCCTCCAGCTCGTCCAGGGAGACCTGGGGGCCGGCGGCCACCGGCTCTTCCTCCTCCACGACGGCCTCGTCGGGGGCCAGCCCCAGGTCAGGCTGGGCCTCCAGGTCGATGGCCTCCTCTTCCTCGTCCAGGATGTCGTCCTCGTTCCTGGGCGCCTGTCGACGCCTCTTCTCGGTCTCGTCCATGTGCTCGGGCATGGTCTTACATCACCCCGTGTTCTCCGGGCCGGTCGTACGAGCGCTGCGGCGGTGGAGGCGCAGGCCCAGCTCCAGGTCCTCCAGCAGTAAGGGGAGGCGGGAACCTTCGGTCGCCCGCCCCTCCGTCAGGGAGCGCAGCGCCTCCTCCAACAGAGGCATGCTGCCCGTGGCCTCCTCCTGGGCCGCCAGGGCCGCGGCCCGGGCCATTTTCTCGGCGCGGAGCTGTCGCTCCTCCAGCCGCCTCAGCAACGACTGCAATGCTTTCTCGCCATAATCATTATCCCACGACGGGTCGAACCTTGTCCAAAGGGAGATGAGGGACTCCACGTGTTGATGAAGTTCTTCTGGCAGGGCCTGGTGCAGCTCCGCGAGGTCTCGGCAGCTTTTCCAGGCCCTCAGGACCTGACGGTTGGCGCTGTCCCAGAACAGCTCCTCCGGGATGGCCATCCCCGCTGACCGCAGGGGCGAATAGCGAAGGAGCAGGGCCAGCAGCCAGTCCTCCCGCTGGTCGCGGCGCGCCTGGGGAACAGGGGAAGCCTCCGCCGTCCCTTCGCCGGTCCGACGGCGGCGCAGGAAGGCACGGAGGTCCTCCTCCCGCACCTGGGCCAGCCTGGCCAGCCGCTGCAGGTAGTGCGCCCGCACCACCGGGTCGGCGATGGCCTCCACCAGCGGCAACAGCTCCTGGGCCAGTTCCGAGCGGGCGCGGGGGTCGTGCAGGTCGCGGGACTCAGCGGCGTGACGGAAGCGGAACTCGAGTATAGGCTCTGCGTTGTCCACCAGCTCCCGCCAGTCCGCGGGCGAGGCCCTTATCACCTCGTCCGGGTCCTTGCCCTGGGGCAGGAGGGCCACCCTCAGGTCCACGGCCGCCCGCTCCTGATAGCGCACCATCCCGCGCCAGGAGAGGACGGGCACCGTCTCCCCCTCGCCGGCGGTGGTGGCGCTCACCACCTCGTGCCCGCGCACTGCTGCAGCGGCGCCGGCGGCGTCGGCGTCCAGGGCCAGCACTATGCGCCGGGCGTAACGCTTCAGGAGCTGGACCTGCCGCTCGGTCAGGGCTGTCCCCATAGATGCCACCACATTGGTGTATCCGTTCTGGTGGGCGGCGATGGCATCCATATATCCCTCGACGATGACGGCACAGCCAGAGCGCCGAATCTCTTCCCTGGCGCGGTCCAGCAGGTACAGGAGGCCGCCCTTGTCGAAGATGGGCGTCTGGGGGGTGTTCAGATACTTGGGGTGGGAGTCGCCCAGGGCGCGGGCGCCGAAGCCCACAGGCCTGCCCCGCTCGTCCCAGATGGTGAACATGATCCGCCCGTGGAAGCGGTCACGCAGGCCTCCCTCGCCTTCCAGCAGCAGCCCAGCCTCCAGCAGCTCGGCGTCGCGAAACCCCAGCGACAAGAGGTGCCGTCGCAGGGCATCGCGGGCCTGGGGACTGTAGCCCAGGAGGAAGCGGCGGCACGCCTCGGCATCCACCCCCCTGCCCTCCAGGTAGCGACGGGCGGTGGCAGCCTCGCCGGACTGCACCAGCTGGCGATGATAGAACTCAGCGGCCGCCTCGGTGGCCGAGCGCAGGCGCTGGAGACGGTCGTCCTCCTTCCGCTCCTGTCGCTCTGGCAGGGCAACTCCGGCCCGCTGGGCCAGCAGACGCAGGGCGTCGCGGAACTCCAGCCCCTCCTTCCGCATAACGAAGGAAATGACGTCGCCGCCGGTGCCACAGGCGCCGAAGCAGTGCCAGCTCTGGCGTTCTGGCGACACGTAGAAGGACGGCGTGCGCTCGCTGTGGAACGGGCACAGGGCGCGGTAGTAGCGCCCCGCCTTCTGGAGGGGCACGTATTCCCCTACCACGTCCACTATGTCCAGGCGCGCCTTGACCTCTTCGACCACGTCCATGTCGGCCCTGCACCGCTTATTGTAAACGTCCGAGGGTGGGCAAAGATCTCAGCCCTCTGGCACCTTTTGGCACTAATCGCGGTACCCGAGGCGATAGGCCATCTCCAGGGCGAACCGGTCCGTCATTCCCGAAACGTAGTCGGCAGCCTGGCGCCAGGGAGGGTCGTCGGGAATGACATAGTCGCTCCTGATTTCTTCGGGGTGCTCGCGGAAGTAGGTGTAAAGGAAGCGGACGACCCTCTTGGCCCTCTCGGACTCCTCTCTCCTGCCTTCCCACTGGTAGACGCGCCTGAACATGAACTCTCGCAGCACGTTGGCCGCCTCGTGGATGGGCGGGCTCATGACGATGCGAGGGCGCACGTCCTGGCCCAGGCGTCCGCTGGCGGCCCAGGAGGCCGCCACGATGTCGCAGACCATGGTATTGATGCGCTGGGAGTGGCTGCGGCCCAGCCGCTCCTGCACGATGTCCGGCAGGTCGTCCTCGGACAGTAACCCGGCCCGGATGGCGTCGGCGATGTCGTGGTTCAGGTAGGCGACGGCATCGGCGATCTTCACCACCTGCCCCTCCAGGGTGGCAGGGGTGCCCGTGCCCTCGCCCAGGATGTCCTCCCGCGGCTTGGAGCTGTAGAGGATGCCGTTGCGCACCTCCCAGGTCAGGTTCAGGCCCCTGCCTCCCTTCTCCAGGCGCTCCACCACTCGCAGGCCCTGCTCGGCATGGCGGAATCCCCCTGGCACCAGCTCGGCCAGCGTCTCTTCGCCGGCGTGGCCGAAGGGGGGGTGGCCCAGGTCGTGGGCGAGGGCTATGGCCTCCGTCAGGTCCTCGTTCAGGTCCAGGGCGCGGGCGATGGTCCGGGCTATCTGGGCCACCTCCAGGGTATGGGTCAGGCGGGTGACGAAGTGGTCACCGCTGGGGGCGATGAAGACCTGCGTCTTGTGCTTCAGCCGACGGAACGCCTTGCTGTGGATGATGCGGTCGCGATCCCGCTGGAACTCGGTACGCACCAGGGAAGGCTCCTCCGGCCGCTCCCGGCCGCGGGATAGTCGACTGCGGGCGGCGAAGGGCGAGAGGCACTCTTCCCGCTCCAGGAGGCGGCGATGCACCTGGGCCAGCACTTCGTCGGCGGGGACGGACGCGTGGTGGGCTTCCATGACGGGCGGAGCGGCCGATGGCCGGCACCAGCACCATCTTACCAGAGTATTGGCGGGAGTGTATGGGAGTCGAACCCACCCGGGACGGGCACGCCGCCCCGCCACGGTTTTGAAGACCGGGAGGGCCACCGGGCCAATACGGCCCCCGAATCTGCCGCCTCTCCTGCCGACAAATTGCCGACAATAGCCCTCGGCAGGCAGCACCCTACCACACACTCTGCCGCCACGTCTAGGCAACATCCGTTCTAAAAGCGAGGCGGCCCCAGTCGCCCAGGGCCGCCCATGGGAGAGGGGAGGCGGCCACTAGCGGCCGCCCCCCTCCTTCAGCCACTGTAGCACCTTGTCAGCGGCAGCAAGGGCAGCGTCGACGCTGTCGAGCCGTGTCCATTGGGCCAACGTCAGCACGAGCCGCAGCGCCTCCAGCCTCTCTGCCGCCGAGGCCTCCAGGGCCTGGCGCCCCTCCCGTGAGACGATTGTCTCGCCGGCGCCGTTCGTGCTGGCCACTGGGCGGGCCTTGACCAGCCGTGGGAACCTGCCCTCCTTGACCTCCACCTCATAGACGGCCCCGGCCTGGAGGGCCCCGATGACCTTCCCGTCCCAGCAGTAGACCCGCTGGCCTCCCTCCAGGTGGACGATGGCATAGACGCTACCCTCGCCATTCTTCTTGTGCTCGATGCGCTCGATAGTGACCAGCATGGTCGCTCCCTCCTTTCGCCTAGGGCTATGGCCCCTCGATGGCCCGCCGGATGGCTTCCTGGGCCTGCCTGTAGGCGTCCGTGCGCAGGAACCTGCGGACCGCCTGCAGCAGGTGCCAGGCCTCGGCGGGGTCGAAGGCCTCGCCATCGCTCGACTGGGCACCGCACCTGGGGCACTCGTCCGAGTAGCCCAGGCTGGCCGTCCCGTTGGAGTAGAACGTGACGCTCATGCGCTCCCCAAGCTCGGCCTCGGCCACCTTGACCAGTTCCTTCGTCGCCTGCACCATGGTCTCGCCTCCTTTTGGGTTGCGGGGCCTGATGGGGCCGCCTCCCCACCAGGCCCCCTCTCCTGCTAGCAGCGCACCCACCTCCGCCAGGGGTCGTCCACGAGGGCCGTCTCACCTCCTTCCTCGGGCTCGAAGGCAGGCTCCCCATCACCCATCTCCAGGCGCACAGCCTCGATGTGCTTGCAGTAGCCCCGGTAGTGGTATCCTTTGCATTCGCAGGTGAAGCGCCCGCCTATGTCCTGGACGGTGTAGCTCCCGTGGAAGCTGGTCATGGCCTGGACGGCCCAGACTCCCCTGCCCAGCTCCCACACCAGGCCCGACTCGGCCAGGGCCTTCGCCT
>JANXAP010000008.1 GCA_025062275.1 Dehalococcoidia bacterium | reverse complement strand
CGCGACACCTACTTCGCCAACGCCAACGACCCGGAGCAGGACCGCTGGTACCGGCGGTTGGTGGAGCACCTGGAGTCGGAGCCCAGGTTCATAGACGGCGACGTGCTGGGCATCTGGCGCTAGGCCAGCCCTAGCTGTCGCTCGGCCAGCTCGACGGTGTTCATCAGCACCATGGCCACGGTCATGGGGCCGACGCCGCCGGGCACGGGGGTGATGGCCGCCGCCACCTGGCGCACCGCCTCGTAGTCCACGTCGCCCACCAGCCGGCGGCCGCTCTTGCGTGTGGGGTCGGGCAGCCAGTTGTTGCCCACGTCCACCACCACGGCGCCCGGCCGCACCATATCGGCGGTGATGGCATGGGCGCTGCCCATGGCGGCGATGAGGATGTCGGCCTGGCGGGTGAAGCGGGCCAGGTCGGGCGTGCCGGTGTGGCAGACGGTCACGGTGGCGTTGGCCCCCTCCCGCTTCTGGACCAGGATGGCCGCCAGGGGCTTGCCGACGATGTTGGACCGGCCCACGATGACCACGTGCTTGCCCTCGGGCCGGTAACCCGAGCGTACCAGCAGCTCCACCACGCCACGGGGGGTGCAGGGCTGGGGGCAGGGCTCCCCTCGCAGCAGGCGCCCCATGTTGACGGCCGTGACCCCGTCCACGTCCTTCTCCGGCGCGATGGCCTCGATGACGGCGCTCTCGGATATGTGGGACGGCAGGGGCAGCTGCACCAGGATGGCGTGGAAGGCGGAGTCCGAGTTCAGCTCCCGCACGCGGGCGATGACCTCGTCCTGGGGCGTGTCGGCGGGGAGATGGAGGGTGATGGAGTGGATGCCCACCTCCCGGGCGGCCTCGCCCTTGGAGCGGACGTAGGACAGGGAAGAGGGGTTGTCGCCCACCAGCACGAAGGCGAGGCCGGGGGTTACGCCCGTCCGCTCGCGCAGGCGGCGCACCCGCTCGGCCACCTCGGCCCGCACCTGGACGGCCACGGCGCGGCCGTCCAGGACGACGGCCCCCTGGCCGGTGGCGGACGGGGTGCCTCGCTCTCCTTCGCTCATGGCGCCTCCGCCTCCATGTTAGCCCACGGCGGCGCAGGCGCCACCGTCCCTCACACCTTCTCGAACTGGGTGCGGGCGACCTCGGTGCCGTCGGGCAGGCGCTCGATGCGGTAGTCGCCGAAGATGCTGGGCGCCTCCCGCTGCATGATGCGCAGCATCTGCAGCGCCACCTTGCGTATCTCCGTCTCGGCCCACTCGGAGCCCCGCAGCTCGATGAAGTGCCGCAGCGCCCGCGCGTTGGCCGTCACGAAGATGATGGTCTCGGTGGCGTTGGGCAGCACCGACCGCGCCGCCTGCCGTGCCAGCTTGCGCCGCAGCGTCCGGTCGGGCACGTCCTTGAAGCGCTCCTGCAGGATCTCCACCAGCTCCACGTAGGCGGCGTGGGCGGCCTCGATGGCCCGCAGCCAAACGGCGTAGGCCCGCTCGTCCTCGGCGACGACGTCGGGCACCACGAAGGCGGCGTCGGACTCGTCCACGTAGCGCTGGGAGAGCTGGGAGTAGCCCCAGCCGGCGCGGTGGCGCACCAGCTCGTGGGAGAAGCTGCGGGAGACGCCGGCGATGATGAAGTTCCAGACGGCGTGCTCCAGCACCGAGCCGTGCTTCTGGCCAATCAGGTTGCCGATGTATTCGGCGTTGCTCCTGCGCCCCTTGCCGAAGGAGAGGTAGCAGACGCGCCCGCCCGCCTCCACCAGCCGCTCCGCGCCCACCTCCGTGTCCGTCTGCCAGGTGAGGCCGTAGTCCTCGAGGAAGCGTTCTATGGCGGCGTCGTCCACCTGCTGCCTGCCCACCAGATAGACCCTGGGCTCGCGTATGACCTTCATGGCTGGCCCCCTTCCATCGTCTCGGGACCGCTTCGGGCGTATTTTACAGCAATCCCCCAGGACGCTGGGCGGGTCAGCGAAGGAAGGGCCCTATGGCCGCGGCTACCGCCTCCGGGTCTTCCTGGGGGAAGAAGTGAGTGCCGGGGACCGCCTCCACCCGCGCCTGCGGCAGCAGCCCTGCCGCCGCCCGGATCCCCATCTCCGGACGTGGGTCGTCGCGGCGGCAGTGGAGGATGAGGACGGGACAGGAGACGGAAGGCAGGAGCGACCAGATATCGAGGGCGGCCCGCCCCTCGTAGGCCTGGGCCTCCAGTTCGCCGGGCATCTTCAGGCGTAGCAGACCATCGGGGCCGCGGATGGTGCCCCTCTCCACGTAGAGGCGCAGGACGTCCTCGCGCCAGTGGCGGTAGGAGTCCTTGCCCCGCAGGTGCTCCACCGCCTCGTCCAGGCTCCGCCAGGCATTGCGACGGCGACGGGTGGACTCCTGCCAGCGACGGAACCACTCCTGCCAGGCAGGGTCGTTCGTCTGCTCCGGGAGCATCAGCACCGGGTCCAGGGCGACCACCCTGTCCACCAGGCGCGGGTAGAGGGCAGCGCAGGCCAGGGCGACGGTGCCGCCGCTGGAGTGTCCCACCAGCCTTGCCGGGGCCAGCTCCAGGGCCGATATGAAGGAGGCCAGGTCTTCGACGAAGCGGTCCCAGCCGTAGCCGGACGGAGGCTTGTCGGAGTCGCCGTGGCCGCGGGCATCGTAGGCCAGCACCCGGCCGCAGCGGGCCAGGCGTCGGGCTATGGGATCCCACACCCAGGCGTGGAGGCTGGTGGCGTGGTGCAGGACGATGGCCGGCCCCTCACCCCCCCAATCGAGATAGCTGAGGCGCAGGCCGTTGGCCTGGACGCTCCGCTGGGCAGGGGCCATGGCGCTCGCTCGTCCTCGCTGGAGTAGACAGAAAGGGGGACATCCCAGTCCGCCCTGGGGCCTGGCCCGATTGTATCCGTCACCACAGGCGCGGCTCAAGCCCGACAGGCCTTGACGGGCGCCGCCCGAGCAGGCACAATTGTCTGTAGTCCTGACAGATAACGGAGGTGGGCCGATGGCACAGACCAGGGACATCCCGGGCTACGACTACGGGCGGGCGGGGCCTTCGCCCCTGACCCTGGACGACCTGCGCAGCCTCCAGGCGGCTGTGTCCTTCGACGACGAGGACGAGCGCTACCTGCGTCTGGCCGGGGAAGTGCTGGCAGACCAGGTGGAGCAGGTGCTGGACGTCTGGTACGGCTTTGTGGGCTCTCAGCCCCACCTCCTGCACTACTTCTGCGGCCCCGACGGACAGCCCGATGGCCGCTACCTGGAGGCGGTGCGGCGTCGCTTCGGCCAGTGGATCCTGGACACCTGCCTGCGCCCCTACGACCAGCAGTGGCTCGACTACCAGCACGAGATAGCCCTGCGCCACCACCGCAGCAAGAAGAACCGCACCGACGGCGTGCAGGCGCCGGAGATCGTGCCTGCCCGCTACCTGGTGGCCCTCATCTACCCCATCGTGGCCACCATCCGTCCCTTCCTGGCCAAGAAGGGCCACAGCCCGGAGGAGGTGGACAGGATGTGGCACGCCTGGTTCAAGTCGGTGGTGTTGCAGGTAGCCCTGTGGTGCTACCCTTATGTGAGGGAAGGTGACTACTGAAGGCCCCCAGCGACCATCGCACCCCGTCCAGCCCTACGGTTCCGACCACGAGGACCTGGATGGCAAGGTGCTGGCCGCCCTGGAGCGGGTGGCCCAGAGCTTCCGCACCCTTCAGTGGCAGGCGGCCCGGGAGCACCGCCTCACTCCCCTGCAGCTCCAGGTCCTGGTGCAGTTGCTGTCCCACCGCAACGGGGTGTATGCCAGCGGCCTGGCCAAGGTCCTGGGGGTGACCCGGGCCACCGCTTCTGAGGCCGTGTCCTCCCTCCTGGCCAAGGGCCTGGTGGAGCGGCGGCCCTCCCCCAGGGACCGCCGTCGTCTGCTGCTGGCCCTCACCACCCGCGGCCGCCAGGTGGCCCTGCAGGCGGCGGCCTGGGGCGAGGCCGTCCGGGCTGCCCTGCAACAGGTGCCCCGCGAGGGCCGCGCCGCCCTGCTCCTCTTCCTGATGCGTCTCATCGCCGAGCTGCAACGGGCAGGGGTGGTGACGGTGGCCCGAATGTGCATCACCTGTCGCTTCTTCCGCCCCGATGTGGAGCCGGGGTCGCCCCGGCCCCATTTCTGTGCCCTCCTGGGCGAGCCGCTGGCCGTGGAGGCCCTGCGGGTCGACTGCCCGGAGCACCAGCCCGCCGTCGCCTAGTGCTAAACTGATATACGGGATGTCAGCCGGGGAGAAGCGGCGGCTGGTGCTGCTGGCCACCGCCCGCGACCAGGTGGAGCTGGCCATCTGGCTGGACCTCTTGAGGGAGGCAGGTGTGGACGTGGCCGTGCGCCGCCGCGACCCCCTGGGAGGCCTGGACGTGGCCCCCACGCCCCTCTTCAGCTGGGACCTGTACGTCCAGGACGACGACCGGGAGCGGGCACGAGAGCTGCTGGGCTTGGAGGGGACCTGAGAGGAGGCGGAGCCGTGGAGCTGGCCCTCTTTCCTCTCAACGCCGTCCTCTTTCCGGGCGGCGTCCTGCCCATCCACGTGTTCGAGGAGCGCTACAAGCTGCTGGTAGGGCGCTGCCTGGAGGAGAAGGTGCCCTTCGGCGTCGTCCTCATCCGCTCCGGCCGCGAGGTGGGCGGACCGGCCGACCCCTTCCCGGTAGGCACCACTGCCCGTATCGGCCAGGTCCAGCGGCTGGAAGGGGGGCGCCTCAACCTGCTGGCCCTGGGTGAGAGCCGCTTTCGCATCCGCGATGTCCTCCAGACCTCGCCCTATCTGGTGGCCGAGGTGGACCTTCTGCAAGACGAGGACCTGGAGGGGACCGAGGGGCTGGCGGCCCAGGTGGGCGAGCTCTTCGCCGAGTTCGTGCGCCTGACCCTGGCCATCACCGGCCAGTGGGCGCGCTCCCTCGCCCTGCCTGCCGCCCCCTCCGCCCTGGCCGATGCGGTGGCCCAGCGTCTGCCCCTGGACCTGCGCCACAAGCAGGCCCTGCTGGAGATGCTCTCGGTGCGGCAGCGTCTGGAGCACGAACGCCAGTTCCTGGAGCGGGCGCTGCCGGAGCTGGAGCGGCGCATGGCCCGCTACCGGGCGCAGCGCTGGGGGGCCTTCTGGGCCCTCAACTAGCGACGGTTGGCCGCTGCTTCCGTCCCCTTTATCATGGGCTGAGAGGCGGGGAGGTGACGCTTTGCGGGCCGTCAACCGGCCGGTGTCCTGGTGGGGCTGGCACTGGTCGCCGCCGGTGCCCATGTCCATCGTCGAGATCATCCGGGCGGGGAGCATGTCCTCGCGACTGGCGGCCCTCCTCTGGTTGGGCATGGAGCGGGGGGCGTCCATCATCGTGGCGGCGGAGCCGCCCTCGGCCGGCAAGACCACCACCCTCACCGCCCTGCTGGCCTTCACCCCGCCCGAGACGGTGGCCTATTTCACCCAGGGGGTGGGGGAGACCTTCGCTGTGCCGCCCCTGTCCGACTCTCACCCCACCTACATCCTCATCAACGAGCTGTCGGACCATTTGCCCGTCTATACCTGGGGTGACTACGCCCGACGGGCCTTCGAGCTGCTCTCCCAGGGCTATTCCCTGGCCTCCACCATGCACGCCGACCGGGTGGAGGAGGTGCTGGGGCAGCTGGAGGGGGAGCTGGGCATTCCTCCCTCCCACCTGTCCCGCCTGACCTTCATCGTGCCCCTGAAGGTGGGCAGCCGGGGGCGGCCCGTGCGTCGCCTGCAGGAGGTGGCCTTCCTGCTGCCCGACGGCGAGGGCTACCGGGTGCATCGCCTGGCCCGCTGGCTGGAGGATGAGGACGCCTTCGCCTTGCTGGAGGAAGGGGAGGCGCGGCGCGCCTTCGCCGAGTGGACGGGGCTGGACGATGCCGCCCTGGAGGGGCAGCTGGACGAGCGGCAGAGCTTCCTGGAGGGGCTACTGGCCCGGGGCGTCACGGCCATCCCGGCCGTGGCCGAGGCCATCGAGGGCTATTACCGAAGGCGACCCTAAGCCCTGCTCCCGGTGCACGTTGCTGTTGGGCGTCCTTGTGGTTGGTGTTGAACATGTTATACTGTGATGCGTCCCTGAGGCAAGGGAAGCCTTGAAGCTGGTGGAGGTCATGGCCCATGCAGTCGTCTGAGCGTCGTTACGTGCTGGAGCGT
>JANXAP010000006.1 GCA_025062275.1 Dehalococcoidia bacterium | reverse complement strand
CTGGAGGCCGATCTGAAGCGCTTCAAGGAGTTCATCGAGGCTCGTCGCAGGGAGACGGGAGGCTGGCGAGGCTCCGTCCACGGCGGAGAGCCATACCCCTGAAGGGGTCGCCATGGCGAAGATGCCCAGGGCCAATGCCCTGGGCATCTTCGCCTTTCTGCCACGGCCGTGGCGTCAGTAGTGCCGGTGGCCGAACCAGCCCAGGCCCCCTACCAGGAAAGCCACCAGTATGCCCAGCCAGAACAGCGGATGCAGCAGGACGCCCAGGCCCCCGAACAGGGCTATGAGCAGGATCGCCAGGATTACGAGCAGCAGCATCGTGCACCTCCTGCTGTCAGTGTGCCCCGCCGATGGCAGAAGGGGCATAACAGGGGTGGTCTAAACGGTTGCGCGGGGCTTGCAATGGCTGGCAGTCAGGCTAGGAGGCCAGATATCCCCGCAGGAACTCCGTCAGCTCTTCAGGGGTGAACGGCTTGGGGAGGAAGCCATCGCCGCGGTGATCGGGAGGCTCGCCGTAGGCGCTCATGAGGAGCACGGGCATGTGGGCCAGCGACTGGTCCAGCTTCAACCGGCGGGCCAGCTCGATGCCGTTCATCCCAGGCAGCTCCACATCGGCCAGCAGAATGTCTGGTCTCTGCCGGGACACCATCTCCAGGGCCGTTTCGGCATCGGAGGCGACCATCACTTGGAAGCCCAGGTCCTGTAGCACCAGGGTCACCAGCCTCAGGATGGCCGGCTCGTCCTCCACAACGAGACAGACTATCTCGTCACGCTCCTCCAGGCCCCCAGGCGCTGCCTGTCTTCTCTGACTGGGACTGCCCAGCATCCATGCTACGAGAGGCTCTCGCGAAAGACAGGACGCGCTCGCGGCCGTTGGGGTTGCAAAAACGTAACAATCGACTGCCCCTAATCGAAATATAACCGTGGTCGCGTTGTGCCCTTTCCGGAGACTCTTTAAAATCGGCATGCGTGCACGTTGTGCGCCTACACCCCCTGCACTGGCCCCGCCAGCATCGGGGCTGTTCCCCTTTTGCTCGCAGCTCCATTCTTCAGCTAGCGACGGTTGACGGGAAGTGACTGAAGGAGTCGAAGCCAAGGCACCGTCCGGCAACGGCCGTTCGTCGCGGGGCCTGTTCCCCGGACGCGACGGCCGCAGCCGCAACCGGCAACTGGTCGAGTTGGCGCTGAGGGCCGGTCGCCTGGGCGCCTGGGACTGGGATGCCGACACGGGCGAGATGCGCTGGACCGAGATGCTGGAGGTGATGCATGGCCTCCGGCCCGGGGCCTTCCCCGGCACCTTCGATGCCTTCCTGGAGCATGTGCACCCCGAGGATCGCGAGACCGTGCGCGATGCCTTCCTGGCCGCCCTTGAGGGCGGTTCCCTGGATCTGGAGTACCGGATCGTCTGCCCCGATGGCAGCGTCCGTTGGCTGGAGTGCCACGGGAGGGTGTTGCGCGGTCGCAGGGGCCTGACCCGGCGCATGACCGGAGTCTGCGCCGATGTCACAGAACGGAAGCGCGAGGAGGAGTCACTCGCCCTGCTGGCGGAGGTGGGGGCTGTCCTGGCCGCGCCGCTGGACACCGAGAGGGCCCTCACGTCGCTGGCCGAGCTGGTGGTGTCCCATCTGGCGGACTACTGTCACCTGTGCGTGCTGGACGACGAAGGCCGTCTGATGGCCTCCATGGCCAGGCACAGATGCGTCGAGGACGGGCAGGAACCCATCGAGGGCCTCTGCCCCCGGCACCTGCGTGCCAACCATCCGGTGGCGCGCGTCGCGCGCACGGGGCGCCCCCTGCTCTACGAGGCCATCGATGAAGGGACGCTGGCCCAGGTGCCCCGCAGCCAGCAGCGGCTGCTTAGGTCCCTGCTGGAGAACGGACTCACCTCCATCGCGGTCGTCCCTCTGGCAGCGGGCAGGCAGTCGCTGGGTGCGATGATAGTGGCCGGGGCGGCGCCGGAGCGATGCTACAGCGCCCGCGACCTGGCTCTGTTGCAGGAGTTGGGACGACGGGTAGGGCTGGCGCTGGAAAATGCTCGACTTTATGCACGGCTGCAGCAGTCGCTGGAAGCCAAGGATGAGTTCCTTGGCCTCATCTCGCACGAGCTGCGCACCCCCATCACGGCCATATACTGGGGCGCACGGATGCTGCGCCTCCGCGGCGCCAGGCTGGACGCCGAGGCCAAGGACCACATCGTGGCCGACATAGAACAGGAGTCGGAGCGGCTCTTCCGACTGCTGGAGGACTTGCTGGCCCTGGCCCGCCTGGAGCTGGGCCAGCGGGTGGAAGTGGAGCCGGTGCTGGCGGAACGCATCGCTGCCAGGGTCGTGGCAGCCTTTCGCGAGCGCGTCCACCACCACTCGCTGGAGCTGAAGGTGGAGGGTGAGAGTAGGCCTGTGGCGGCGCAACCGCTCTACCTGCAGCAGGTGCTCCGCAACCTGCTCCACAACGCCATCAAATACAGCCCGCCCGACAGCCCCATCGAGGTACGGGTGCTGCACCAGCCCGAGCAGGTCGAGATCCATGTCCTGGACCGGGGCCCGGGAGTGGCAGAAGAAGACCTGGAGCGCATATTCGAGCGCTTCTATCGTTCCCGGGCCACAGCGGGCAGGAGCAGAGGCGGGGGCATCGGGCTGACGGTGTGCAAAAGGCTGGTGGAGGCCCAGGGAGGCCAGATATGGGCGCAGCTGCGGGAAGGCGGGGGCCTCGACGTCGCCTTCAGCCTGCCCCTGTGGGAGGAGGACGAGCCATGACCGCGCCACCGCTGGTGCTGGCCGTGGACGACGAGCCGGGCATACTGCGCCTGCTCAAGCAGGAGCTGACGGAGCAAGGACTGCGGGTCATCACTGCCAACAACGGGGAGGAGGCCCTGCGTCTGGCCGAAGAGCAACGGCCGGACCTGGTGCTTCTGGACGTGATGCTGCCCGACATGTCGGGCCTGGAGGTCATACGCCGTCTCCGAGAGCGCAGCGACGCCCCCATCATCCTGCTGACGGCCAGGGACACCGACAGCGACAAGGTGCGCGGACTGGAGATGGGTGCCGACGACTACGTGGTGAAGCCCTTCAGTCCCGACGAGGTCGCGGCGCGCATTCGCGCTGTCCTCCGCCGGACATCCGGCGCTCGTCTCTCGGGGCGACGGCTGATGCTGGCCGGCGGCCTAGAGATAGACATGGACAGGCGTCTGGTGCTGCGACAGGGAGAGGTGGTTCCCCTGACTCGCACCGAGTGGTTGCTGCTGCAGCAGCTGGCCGCCCATGCAGGCCGGGTCCTCACCAACAGCGAGCTGCTGAGCAAGGTCTGGGGCCCCGAATACCGCGACGATGTGCAGTATCTGCGGGTGTGGGTCTCGCGCTTGCGTCGCAAGCTGGGGGACAACCCGGCCGAGCCTTCCATCATTCGGACTATGCCGGGGATCGGCTACATGCTGGAGGCTGAGTTCGTAGCCTACGACCGGCGCCCCGACTAGGGGACGCGGCGCTGCTGTCCTTCTCCCCCGCCCTGGCAGCGAGCGGTAGGTCAGCCCCGCCATCGCATCCCCCCGCACCTCCACGGGGCCCGCGTTCCCCACCGCCCGCTGCCGGGGCTGGGCTGCCCGCTCGCCTCAACGGGTCGGACAGCCCTCGGGCGTCACGCTTCACAGGGTAGGCAGCGGGGCATTGCAGACTCGTAAACGAGACCCTTTCGGCCGTTGCTATGCAGTAACCGTGGCCAGGGCTAGCGGGAGAACTGGGGCTGGCGGGCCTGGTCCGGGGAGGAGTGGGCCTGCGTCCAGTAGCGCGCGATGCCGTCGCGCAGTCCCCGCGCCACCACGTCCAGGGCGTCGGGGCGCTGAAGAAAAGACACGTCGCCCGGATTGGTCAGGAAGACCACCTCCACCAGGGCGCCCGCCCTCCAGAGCGCGCGGCGCGCCAGTTGGTCGTTGTGGCCGAGTATCCACAGGCGGCCGTAAGGCTTGTAGTTGTCGCTCTTGATCCCCCGGTCCACCACCTGGTAGCCAGTGGAGCGAATGGCAGCCACCAGCGAGTCCAGAAGGGCCTGGGCCAGCAACCGATTGTCGGCCATATGGGGGCCGGTGTCGGAGTAGTACACTTCGCTGCCGCGGACGGACGAGTCGGAGATGCCGTTGAAATGGATGGAGACCAGGATCTGGGCACCGAAGGCGTTGATGTAGTCTATCTTCGCCTGCGCCCGCTCCCACCCCTCCAGGCGACCGTTGCCGTTCTCGTCACGAGGCCGCGCCACCGGGGTACCCTCGGGCGTCCTGGTGACGCAGACAGCGAACCCCTCGGCCTCCAGCAGCGGCTTCAGTCGGTAGGCTACCTCGAGGGTCAGGACGTGCTCGTCGAAGATGACTCGGCCCGAGGCATCTCTGGCAGCAGCCCCCGGCGAGCTGGGGTCGTGGCCGGGATCGAGACAGATTCTCTTGTCGAGAAAGACAGCCGTGTGGTCAGCGTTCGCCGTCGCCGCGGCGACGGCCGGTGCCACTTCTTCGGCGGCCCCTTCTTCTGAAAAGTTTTGCTGCTCCTCGTCGTGGCTCGGGGGCAGGGCCGAGGGCTGGGGAAGGGGGTCGGCGGAGCTGCACGCCAGCACCAGGCTCATCCCCAGCAGGAGGCAGAGCAAGGCCGCGGTCTTCGGGCGCATGACGGCCCTATCATAGCAGGTTGATCCGTCGGCGGGCGTGGCAAATCATGCGCTCGCCCGGGAGGTGGCCCTGGAGGGGACGGAGAGGCGGTGCGTCCTGTCGGTGGACGGCCGGGGACCTCCGTTGCGCACCGACCTGCTGGCGGTGGAGGAGCCGTGTGACGCTGGTAGGCTTCCTGGGGCCGGAGCGCTTCAACGTATACGCCGGCACCCAGCGACTGGCGCTTTGACTTTCGGTCCTAGCGCACCGACACGGGCAGGCGTTTGAGGCCGCGCAGGATGTAGTTAGGACCCCACTCGGGTTCGGAGCTGAGGGGGCGTATGTGGGGGAAACGGCGCGCCAGGGCGGCAAAGGCCGTCTGCGCCTCGGCTCGAGCGAGGGGTGCCCCCAGGCAGAAGTGGATGCCGTCGCCGAAGGCCAGGTGAGGGTTGGGCTCGCGGCCGATGTCCAGCCGATCGGGCTCGGGGAAGACCCCCGGGTCTCGGTTGGCAGCCCCGATCACGCACATGACGAGCTGGTAGGGCTGGATACGGTGCCCGTCTATCTCTATCTCCGCCAGGGCGACGCGGGTGGTGGCCTGGGCGGGGCTTTCGTATCGCAGGAGCTCCTCCACTGCCGGGCGCACCAGCTCCGGCTGCTGGCAGAGGCGTTCCCACTGGTCGGGATGGCGGAAGAGGGACAGCATGCCGTTACCGATGAGGTTAGTGGTGGTCTCGTTGCCGGCCACCAGCAGCAGGACCAGGGTGGCCAGCACCTCCTCCTCCGATAGGGCCTGCCCCTGTTCTTCGGCTGCCACCAGGCCGCTGATGAGGTCCTCGCGAGGCCGGCGGCGCCGCTCGGCCACCGCCTGGCGGAAGTATTCGGTCATCTCCAGGATGCTCTGACGGGCGCGCTCGGCTACATCGGGGGCGGTGAGGATGCCGAGGCTGGCAGCCACGTCATCGGACCAGCGCTTGAAGAGGTGCCTGTCCTCCGGCGGCACCCCTAGCATCTCGGCAATGACGATGACGGGCAGGGGGAAGGCCAGGTCGGCCACCAGGTCGAAATCCCCCTTCTGCTCCGCCTCGTCCAGCAACTCGTCCACCAGGGCCTGAATGCGGGGGCGCAGGCTCTCGACGGCCCTGGCGGTGAAGGCCTTGCTCACCAGGCGGCGCAGGCGAGTGTGCTCGGGCGGATCGGCCCCCAGCATGGTGGTTACCTGCCCGACGGGGCCCATGCGTTGCATCTCCTGCTGGACCATCAGCTGGGCGAAGCGATTGCGCGCCAGACGACGGTTGGCCGAAAAACGGTCGTCGTTGAGGGCAGCCTCCACGTCCCGATAGCGGGTCAGGACCCAGGCGTCCAGCGCCTCGCTGAAGTGGACTGGCTCCTCCTCACGGTAGCGGCGGTAATAGGGATAAGGATCGGCCACCACCTGGGGACGGAAGGGATTGAACGGCTCCAGCATCGCATCACCCCCGTGTGGCCAGCATTGTATAACTTAGCGGCTGACCAGGCAACACATGTCGGCCGTCAGTGAGGGGCACAGCTACGCTGCCGGACGGCGTCGGGGGAACCGTCGTTGCCACATGCGTGTCCAGGCATGCGACCGGTCAGGCGCGCGCCTCCTCCGGCTCCAGGTAGAAGTCGTGGTCGAACAGGTCGTGCAGTCGCGCCACCTCCTCGGCCGTGAGGGGAGGCGTCTCGGGGGCGGTGGCGAACTCCTGCAACTCGCGCTCGTTGGTGATGTTGGGCAGTACGGAGGCGATGGCCGGCTCCGACAGACAGAACTGGATGGCCGCCTGGGCGATGGTCCGACCTGTATCCGGGCCGTGGACGAAGCCGATCTTCTCCACCCGGCGCAGGGAGCGCTCCAGCCATTCCCGCTTTCGGTGGCTGCGGTGGTCGCTCTCGGGGAAGGTCATGCCCGGGGTGTAGGTCCCGTCCAGAAGGCCCGAGGCGTGGGGCACCCGGGCCAGCAGCCCCGTCTCGGTCTCGTGGGCCACGGGGAAGAAGCGGCGGGCGGGCTGCTGTTCCAGGATGCTGTAGATGATCTGCAGGCTGTGCACTCGCCGCTGGCGCATGGAGGCGATGCCTTCCTCCTCCCAGCCGATGTCGGGGCCCAGTGCTACCCCTATGTAGCGCACCTTTCCCTCCCGCTGGAGGTCCTCCAGGAGCTGGAACAGGTCGTCCCGCTCGATGGCCCACAGGCGCGGGTTATGGAGCTGGTAAAGGTCCACGTAGTCGGTGCGCAGGCGGCGCAGGCTCTCCTCCAGGGCGCGGCGTACGAAGGCGAGGGAGAAGTCCTGGGGCAGTTCTCTATGGCCGCTGCGCTCGCGGGCGTGATTGTAGAAGTCGTAGCCGAACTTGGTGGCGATGACCACGCGGTCTCGAGGGACATCGGCCAGGGCCTCCGCCAGCATAGTCTCGCCCAGGCCGTTGCCGTAGACGTCGGCCGTGTCGTAGAAGTTGATGCCCAGGTCGAAGGCCTGGCGCAACAGGCGTCTGCCCAGATCGTGGTCGGTGACGCCCCACCACGTGGTGGCCACCGACCAGACGCCGAAGCCCACCTCCGACAGCATCAGCTCGGTCCTGCCCAACCTGCGGTACTTCATCTCCGCTCCACCTCTCCTTACCAGTATAGGAGGAGCCGTGGGCCACTGCCAGGCGTAGAATGGTGAAAAAGGGAGCGAGGTAAGGAGCATGGCCCCGCGTTCTACCGTGGTCATCGTCGGAGCCAACCTGGCCGGAGGGCGGGCGGCTGAGGCCCTGCGCAAGGAGGGCTTCGACGGCCGCATCTTCCTGGTGGGTGAGGAGCCGCACCCGCCTTATGAGAGGCCGCCCCTCTCCAAGGAGTACCTGCGAGGGGAGATGCCCCGCGAGGAGCTGTTCGTCCAGCCCGAATCCTTCTGGGCCGAGCAGGAGATCGAGCTGCTCATGGGCGTGCGGGCGGTCTCCCTAGACCTGGCCCACAAGCGGGTGGAGCTGTCCAGCGGCGAGCGCCTATCCTTCGACAAGCTGTTGCTGGCCACGGGCGGGCGTGTGCGGAGGCTAGAGGTCCCCGGCGCCGACCTGGAGGGCATCCACTATCTGCGCACTGTGGACGACAGCGAGGCCCTGGCGAGGGAGCTGCGTCCCGGCCGCCGCCTGGCCATTGTGGGAGCCGGCTTCATAGGCTCGGAGGTGGCTGCCTCGGCCCGCGAGAAGGGGCTGGAAGTGACCATGATCGAGGTGCTGCCGCTGCCCTTGCAGAAGGCCCTGGGGCCGGAGGTGGGCCGTATCTACGCCGACATCCACCGTCAGCACGGCGTGGAGCTGGTGCTGGGCGAAGGGGTAGAACGATTCGAGGGCGATTCGCGACTGCAGGCGGTCGTGACCTCTACCGGACGGCGCATCGAGTGCGACCTGGCCTTGGTGGGCGTGGGCATCGTCCCCGCCACGGAGCTGGCAGAGGCGGCGGGCCTGGCGGTCGACAACGGTATCGTGGTGAACGAGTTCTGCCAGACCTCTCACCCGGACGTCTATGCCGCCGGCGACGTGGCCAACTTCTACAGCCCCGTCCTGGGACGCCGCCTGCGGGTCGAGCACTGGCACAATGCCCAGAACCAGGGCGTGGCCGCGGCCCGAAGCATGCTGCGAGGCGAGCCTTATGCCGAGGTGCCCTGGTTCTGGTCCGACCAGTACGACCTGAACATGCAGTACGTAGGCTTTGCCGATGCCTGGGACAGGGTGGTCTTCCGCGGCGATGTGGAGGCGCGTCGCTTCACCGCCTTCTACCTGCGGCAGGGGCGGCTGGAGGCGGCCCTAGCCATCAACCGGCCGCGAGACATCCGCGCCGCGCGGGAGCTGATACAGGCGCGAGCTGTGCTGGACCCGGAGCGGCTGGCCGACGAGTCTCAGGACCTCCGCTCCCTTTTGCCCCAGGGCTAGCCCCGCGCGATACTGGATGCGGGGATGTCCCTGCATGGGCGAGGAAGCTGTCGTCATAGTCCAGGGCCTCCGCAAGCGCTACGGCGACATAGTGGCCGTGGACGGCGTCAGCTTCACCGTGGAGCGGGGCGAGACCTTCGGCATCGTCGGCCCCAACGGCGCTGGCAAGACCACCACCCTGGAGATCATCGAAGGGCTTCGGCAGCCCGACGACGGCCACGTTCGGGTGCTGGGCCTGGATCCCCAACGCCAGGCAGCCGAGGTCAAGCAGCGCATCGGTGTCCAGCTCCAGGCCTCTGCCTACTTCGACTTTCTCACCCTCAGGGAGATCCTCGACCTGTTCGGCAGCTTTTACCGCCGTCGTCTGCCCTCCCTGGCGCTGCTGGAGATGGTGGGCCTCCAGGAGCGGTCCGGCGCGCTGCTGAAGCAGCTCTCGGGTGGACAGCAGCAGCGCTTTTCGCTGGCGGCGGCCCTGGTCAACGATCCCGAGGTGGTCTTTCTCGACGAGCCCACCACCGGCCTGGACCCCCAGGCGAGGCGCTCTCTGTGGGAGCTGGTGCGAGGGATGCGCTCCCAGGGCCGCACTGTCATCCTGACCACCCATTACATGGAGGAGGCGCAGGCACTGTGCGACAGGGTGGCCATTATGGACGCGGGGCGTATCGTTGCCCTGGACAGCCCCGATGCGCTGGTCTCGCGCCTGGAGGCCCCCTTCCACATCCGACTGCACCTGGACGGGCCGGTGGACCCCCGTGTCCTGGCTGTGGCGGGGGTAGCTGAGGTCACCTGCCTCGGCAACGGGCAGGACGGCCTCTATCGCCTCCAGGTCAGGAGCGTGGCCGAATCGCTGCCCATGGTGCTGGCCCGGTTGCAGGAGCTGGAAGTGGGATTGGTGGATTTGGCTGTGGAGAGGGCCACCCTGGAGGACGTCTTCCTGGCCCTGACGGGCAAAGAGCTGAGGGACTGATGCTGCTGAACCTGGTCATCGCCAACCTGAAGATCATCTTCCGCGACCGGGTCAGCCTGTTCTGGGCGCTGGCCTTCCCGGTGATGTTCATGGGCGTCTTCGCCCTCTTCAACCTGGACCGGCCACCTCAGGTGGACCTGGCGGTGGTGGAGGAGACGCCTGGCCCCCTCGGTCAGACTCTGCGCCAGGCCCTGGACAGAATGGAGCTGTTCGAGACGAAGGACGAGTCCAGCGAGACAGCGGCCCTGCGCAAGCTGCGAAACGGCGATTATGACGTGGTGCTGGTGCTGGGGAGCGACGGTGGGACGGCGCGGGCCTACTACAATCTGGCCAACGTGCAGCTGAACGAGATGGCGCTGAGCGCCCTGGAGCGGTTCTTCGACGAGTTCAACCTGCAGGCGGCCGGCGTGCAGCCGACGGTACGGCTGGAGCAGCAGGCCGTCTCCGGGAGGGACATCGGCTACATGGACTTTCTCGTCCCCGGTATCCTGGGCATGGGGCTGATGCAGTATGCCATCATCGGCATGGCCACGGTCCTGGTAGGATACCGGGCCAAGCGCATCCTGCGCCGCATCCAGACCACTCCGCTGCCCGTCTCTCGTTTCGTGCTGGCGCAGGTGACCGCTTTCCTCGTCCTGTCGCTGCTGCAGACGGCGGTCATCCTGGGAGTGGGTCGCCTGGTGGGCGCCGACCTGCCGGGGACGTTTTACTGGGCCTTCCCGCTAGCACTCCTGGGCAACTTCGTCTTCCTGAACATGGGCATCGTGGTGGCGTCCTTTACCAGCACCGAGCCGGCCGCAGCGGGCATGGGCAATGCCATCGGTCTGCCCCTCATGTTCCTGTCGGGGGTCTTTTTCCCCACTGATCAGCTGCCTCCCTTCCTGGCCAAGGTGGTGTCTTATCTGCCGCTGGCCCCCTTGCTGGAGGCGTTGCGGGCGGTGCTGCTTCATGGCGAGCCGGTGCTGGAGGCCTGGCGGGACATCCTGCTGGTGGGGGCCTGGGCGGTGGCGAGCCTGGCCCTGGCCGTCCGGGCCTTTCGGCTGGAATAGCGAGCGGCAGGCCAGAGGTGGTTGACACCTCAAGGCTGTTGGGCTAGTATCTTGACGCCAAGTCAAAGGAAACGGGGGAATAGGGGATATGAAGATATCGATGTTCCATTTGATGCCCCATCGAGAACTTCCGGAGGATTTTGAGAAGCGCTATCACTCGGTGTGGGTGGACCCGCCCTGGTGGGAGCTGGCCGTTCCCGAGAGGATCGGCCAGTTCTATAACTGGACGCTGGACGAGCTGACCTATGCTGCCAAGATGGGGCTGGACGGCATCTGCACCAACGAGCACCACCAGAACGCGTACGGCTTCATGCCCAGCCCCAACCTGATGGGGGCAGCCCTGGCCAAGGCTACCAACGGCCTGGACGTGGCCATCGTGCAGATGGGCTCGACCCTGCCCACCACCAACCCGCCCATCCGGGTGGCCGAAGAGTATGCCATGCTGGACTGCATCAGCGGCGGACGCCTGGTGGCGGGGATGCCCCTCGGTTCCCCCATGGACGTCAACTATTGTTACGGCATCCCGCCGATGGAGCAGCGGGAGCGCTACCGCGAGGCCCACGACCTCATCGTGAAGGCCTGGACCAGCCGCGAGATATTCGCCTGGAACGGCAAGTACTACCAGCTGCCCATGGTCAACATCTGGCCGCGCCCCATCCAGCAGCCCCATCCGCCCATCTGGGTGCCCGGGGTGGGCAGCATAACGACCTGGGACTTCGCCATCGACCATGACTACTGCTACTGCAACCTGGGCTACTACGGGGCCGTCGCCGCCCAGGCCATGGTGGATGGCTACTGGCACCGGGTGCAGGAGAAGGGCAAGGACATGAACCCCTACCGCCTCGGCTTCCTGCAGCTGGTGGCCGTTTCCGAGACGGACGCCCGTGCCGAACAGGACTATGCCAAGCACGTGGAGTACTTTTACACCAAGTGCCTCCACTACGCTCCCGAATTCCTGTTCCCGCCCGGTCACTATGACTGGGAGAGCCTCCTGGCCATGGTCAAGAGGGGCGCCTACGGCGTGTCGCGCAGCCTGGCCGGTGCCAGCTTCCGCGAGATCGTGGAGTCGGGGGCCGTCATAGCCGGTGGGCCGGAGACCGTGCGCGACCGTTTGCGGGAGGTCATCAAGCGGCTGCGGGTGGGGAACCTGATGGTGCTGTTGCACATCGGCTCCATGCCCCACGAGCTGACGCTCAAGAACATCGACCTGTTCGCTCGTGAGGTGATGCCCCACCTGCGGGACATCTGGGACGACGAGGGCTGGGAGAACCACTGGTGGCCCGAGCGGCTGCGGGCGCCCCGCGAGGCTCAGCCGGCGGGCCAGTAAACTGCTTCCCTGCGTCCCACCATCACACCCAGGAGAGGAGCGATGGCAGGAAATGTGGCTAGCGGCCCGCGCGGCACCATGCTGGAGGTTTGGCAGGGCCGGGTCAAGGTCAGCGTGAAGACGGCCGGGGACGGGCCGCCGCTGGTGTACTTTCACGCCGCCGCTGGCCTGCGCTGGGACGACTTCTTGGACGGCCTGGCCCGCCACTTTACCGTACATGCGCCGGAGCTGCCTGGCACCGGCGACAGCGACCCTCACGACATCTACCAGGTGGACAGCCTCTGGGACCTGGTGCTGATCATGGGGGACGTGCTGGACGCCCTGGGCCTGCGCGACGTCCCCCTGGTGGGCCACTCCTTCGGCGCCATGCTGGCGGCCGAGGTGGCTGCCCACTGGCCGGAGCGCTTCAGCAGGCTGGTGCTCATCTCGCCCATCGGGCTGTGGCGGCAAGAGCGTCCCGTCACCAACTGGATGTCCGTCCCCATCCAGGACCTGCCGCGGCTCATGTTCCGGGACCTCTCTGCTCCTGCAGTGCAGAGGCTGCTGGCCCTGCCGCAGGACCAGGAAGAGATGCAGATGGCCCAGGCCAAGCTGGTATGGGCGCTGGGCTGTTCCGGCAAGTTCGTGTGGCCCATTCCGGATAAGGGCCTGAAGAAGAGGCTGCACCGCGTGCGCGTGCCCACCCTGCTGGTATGGGGCCGGGAGGATGCCGTGGTGCCGGCCGAGTATGCCCAGGACTTCGCCGCTTACATCCAGGGTGCCCGCACCCTGGTGGTGGATGGCGCCGGCCACGTGCCCCAGCTGGAGAAGCTGGACCAGGTGCTGCCGGCCGTCCTGGAGTTCCTGCGCGGCTAGCAGAGCCGGGGAGGTAGGTTATGGCTCTCGACCCGGGCGCAGCAGCCCTGCTGCAGCAGATGGCGCAGGCGGGGGTGCCGCCCTTCAACCAGATGACTGTCCAGCAGGCTCGCCAGTCCATGACGGGGCTGGCGGGTACGGCACCTAAGTATCCCGTCGCCAAGGTGGAGGACCGCACCATCCCTGGGCCGGCCGGCCAGATCCCGGTGCGCATCTACTGGCCTATCAGCGGCCAGAAGGTAGGGCTGGTGGTCTACTACCACGGAGGCGGCTGGGTCATCTGCGACCTGGAGACCCACGACGGTACCTGCCGCCAGCTGGCCAACGCCTCCGACTGCATCGTCATGTCGGTGGACTACCGCCTGGCGCCGGAGCACAAGTTCCCGGCAGCGGTGGAGGACTGTTACGCTGCGGCCGCCTGGGCGGCGGAGAACGCCGCCACCTTCGGCGTCGACCCGTCGCGCCTGGTAGTGGCCGGCGACAGCGCCGGCGGGAACCTGGCGGCGGTGGTGGCCCTGCTCGCCAAGGAGCGGGGCGGGCCGAGGCTGGCCCATCAGGTTCTCATCTACCCGGTGACGGACTACAGCTTTGACCGGCCGTCGTACCGCGAGAACGCCGAGGGCTACCTGCTGACCCGTGACGCCATGGAGTGGTTCTGGCGCCACTATCTCAACAGCGATGCTGATGGCCAGAACCCCCTGGCTTCCCCCCTGCGGGCGCCCGATCTGAGGGGGCTGCCATCGGCCACCGTCATCACGGCGGAGTACGACCCGCTGCGAGACGAGGGGGAAGCCTACGCCCAGCGGCTGATGGAGGCCGGGGTGCCTACCACCTGTGTGCGCTACCTGGGCCAGATCCACGGCTTCGTGACCCTGGAGCACGTGCTGCCGGCTGGCAGGCAGGCCCTCCTGGCCCTGGGGGCGACCATAAAGGGCGTCCTGACCGGCGCCCTGGGGGGACAGCCGGCGGCGGCCTAGCGCGCCCCCGCGGCTAGGCGGCGGCGAACTCCCTCGCCAGGGACGCCAGCTGGTCCAGGTAAGGCAGCGTCTCGTCGGCCGGGGCGGGACGCAGCCAGAAGATACAGCGCTCCACCCCCAGCCTTGCGCACTCCTCCAGGGCCTCGGGTCGGGGAGGGACGCCCAGCACCGTGACCGGTATGGGGCCTCGGCCCCTCTCGGCAGCCAGCTGCTGCAGCTCGCGGATGCGGGCCCCCAGGTCGTGCTCGCGGGCGTAGATGGGCATCCAGCCGTCGCCGTATTCGACGGCCCGCTCCAGCACCCGACGGCCATGGCCGCCCACGTAGACGGGCGGATGGGGCTTCTGCACCGGCTTCGGCCACGACCAGAGCGGCTCGAAGTCGACGAAGCGACCGTGGAACTGGGCCTCGTCCTGTGTCCAGATAGCCTTCATGGCCAGCACCGACTCCCGCATCACCTGCCAGCGGGTGGACGGGTCCACTCCGTGGTGCTGCATCTCTTCCTCGTTCCAGCCGGCGCCGATGCCGAATATGAAGCGTCCCCCGGAAATGTGGTCCAGGCTGGCCACCTGCTTGGCCAGGGTGATGGGATGGTGCTGGGGCACCAGACAGATGGCTGTGCCCACCCTCAGCCTGCTGGTGACGGCGGCGGCGCTGGCCAGCGCCACGAAGGGGTCCAGCAGGTGGTAGTACTCCTGCGGCAGCTCGGCGCCCCCCGGCCAGGGTGAACGGCGGCTGGTGGGAATGTGGGTGTGTTCCGGCACGAACAGGGACTCGAAGCCCCGCTCCTCCGCTGCCCGGGCCAGCTCGATGGGCGACATCGAGTAGTCGGTGGTGAACATGAACACGCCGAACTTCATGGCGGTCCCTCCCTGGAAAGCTCTGGCAGCATTCTAGCCCCTCGAAGGCTTCGCTGCCAGCGCCCGGACGGGGAACGCTAGCGCTTGGAAAAGGTCTCGAACAGGTTGATGGCTGCCGGCCCGAGGATGACCATCATCATGGCCGGGAAGATGAGGAACACCAGCGGGAAGACCATCTTCACCGGCGCCTGTTGGGCAGCCAGCTCCGCCTGCTGACGACGCTTCATCCGCTGGAAGTCGGACTGGGTCTTGAGCGTCTGAGCGATGCCCACCCCCAACTGCTCGGCCTGGACGATGGCCAGCACGAAGGTGCGCAGGTCGTCCACGCCCGTCCGCTCGCCCAGGTCCATCAGCGCCTCGTGGCGGTCGCGGCCCATAGCGATCTCACGCAGGGTGCGGGAGATCTCGTCGCTGAGGGGGCCCTTGAGCTTATCGGCCACCCTAGCCAGGGCGGCCTCCAGTCCCAGCCCTGCCTCCACGCTCACGGCGATGAGGTCCAGGGTGTCGGGCATGGCCCGCAGGATGCGCCGCTGCCGCTGTCGGGTCATGCTGCGGAGCCAGAAGATGGGCGCGCAGAACCCTGCCAGCGACATGACGAGGCTGCCCATGATAGCCAGGCCCAGGGGCAGCTTGAGGGCCATCGCCAGGCCACCCACCAGCACCGGCGGCAGGAAGATGCATACCACCCAGATGGTGAGGAAGGCAGGGGCCGATATCCTCGCCCCTGCCAGCACCAGCGACTTCTCCACGTCGGCGGTGACGTTGGCCGGCATCAGGCGGGAAATGCTGCGCTCGGCCCAGCGCAGCATTGGCTGCAGCACCCTTTCGCCGAGGCCGGGCAGCCTGTCCCTGTCCTTATCGGCGCGGCGCTGGGGACGGTAGCCCTGCACGCGGCTGAGCAGGTCGCGGCGCCCGTTGCCCAGCAACACCAGAGTCAGCAGCGCGACGAACAGGCCGGTGGTCAGAGAGGCCAGAGCGAGCACTCCTCACACCTCGATGGACAGGATGCGTCGCAGGATGTACAGCCCCATCAGTTCCATGCAGAGGCCTGTCCCCAGCATGGCCAGCCCCGCCGGCCGGGTGAAAAGCAGCCCCACGTAGTCCGGGTTCAGCAGCATCAGGACGCCGCCCAGGAAGAAGGGCAGGGCACCGATGACCATGGCCGACATGCGCTGCTGACCGGTGAGGGCCTTGATCTCGCCCCGCAGGCGGACCCGCTCCCTCATGGTCCGCTCCACCATGGTCAGCAGCTCGGCCAGGTTGCCGCCCACCTGTCGCTGCAGCACCAGGGCCGTCACCACCAGGTCCAGGTCGGCGCTGCCCACGCGACGGCTGAGGGCGCCGAGGGCATCCTCGAAGTCGGCCCCCAGCTGCAATTCTTGGATGGTCAGGCCCAGTTCCCAGCTCAGGGGTTGGCCTACTCGGCGGGCCACGAAGTCTAGGGCCTGCAGGAAGCCGTATCCGGCCCGCAGGCCGCTGGCCAGCAGCGGCAGCGCCTCCAGCAACTGGGCCTCGATCTTGGCCTGCCGCTTGCGTCGCTGGGACTGCACGAGGAAACGCGGCAACTGGAACCCCAGGATGAATGCCAGGGGCAGCACGAAGATGGGCATCCCCAGCATGAGCGGCAACAGGGCCAACACCGCCCCCAGCACGCAGCGCAGCAGCACGTATTCGACAGGCCGGAGGGATATGCCCGCCTGCTCCAGCTCGCGGGCCATGGCCGAGTCTGGCCCCCACCAGCCCATGAGGCCGCTGTTGCGGCGGGCCTTCAGCACCGGCTGTCGGCGTCGCTGACGGGCCTTGGCCTGTTCCGGGGCAGCCTCCTGTAGGCGGATAACCCTCTGCTCCAGGGAGCCAGGGGCGGCCAGCGCCCCCGTTAGGCCCAGAGCCCCACAGAAGACCGTGAGGCCGCCCAGGAGGGCTGCCAGCGCTTCCAGCATCTCACCACACTCCCGAGACGAACAGCTCGTTGGGCAGCTCGATGCCTGCCAGGCGGAACTTGTCCACGAAGCTGGGGCGGATTCCGGTGGGCGCTATCTCGCCGATGACACGTCCCTCGCCGTCCACCCCGCGCTGCACGAAACGGAAGATGTCCTGCAGGGTGATGACGTTCCCTTCCAGCCCCAGCACCTCGGTGACATGGGTGATGCGGCGCACACCGTCCACGAAGCGGGCCACCTGGACGATCATGTCCAGGGCCGAGGCGATCTGCTCGCGGATGGCCCGCTCGGGCAGGTCCACGGCCATCAGCACCATGTTCTCCAGGCGGTGGAGGGCATCGCGGGGGGAGTTGGCGTGGACCGTGGAGAGGGAGCCCTCGTGGCCGGTGTTCATGGCGTTGAGCATGTCGAAGGCCTCCGGCCCCCGGACCTCGCCGATGATGATGCGGTCGGGGCGCATGCGCAGGGCGTTGCGCAGCAGGTCGCGCTGGGTCACCTCGCCACGGCCCTCAATGCTGGGAGGCCGTGCCTCCAGGCTCACCACGTGGGGCTGCTGCAGCCGCAACTCGATGGGGTCCTCTATGGTGATGATCCGCTCGCTGGCCGGTATGTAGGCCGAGAGGGCGTTGAGCAGGGTCGTCTTGCCGGTGCCGGTGCCGCCCGAGACCAGGATGTTTATGCGGGCCTGGACACAGGCGGCCAGGAAGCGGGCCAGCTCCGGACTGAGGGTCCCCGCGCGCACCAGGTCTTCCATCGTCATCTTGTCGCTGCGGAAGCGACGAATGGTCACTACCGGGCTGCGGGGCGCCAGCGGCGGGATGATGACGTTGACCCGGGAGCCGTCCGGGAGCCGGGCGTCCACCATGGGTGACGACTCGTCCACCCGCCGCCCCAGAGGCGTCAGGATGCGACGCACCACCCGCATGATGTGTTCGTGATCGCGAAAGCGGACGTCGCTGCGATAGATGATCCCCTCCCGTTCGTAGTAGATCTCGTCCGGAGCGTTGACCATCACCTCGGAGATGCTGGAGTCGCGCATGAGTTGCTCCAGAGGCCCCAGCCCCAGCATCTCGTCCTTGAGACGGGTGATGACGGCGTCGCGGGCGGCGCCGACGATGTGGGGGAACTCCCTGTCCAGGACCGTGACGGCTGCCTCCTCCACGGCCTTTTCGGCCTCGTTGGGGGGCATGCGGGCCAGGCGGGCCATGTCCAGTTCGTCGAGGAGGCGTCGGTGCAGCTCCAGGGCCACGTCCTCGTAGACATGGGTGGGGCTGGTGTGGCCGCCCGTGCGGGGTGGCCGCGGAGGGGTTGTCTCAGGCGTCCGCCGCGGGAGCTTCGCCTCCCACCAGCTCATGGCATCCTCACCTGACGGCGGCCTTCACTCGTCGGCTGGGGACCAGACGCGAAAGGAGACCGCCGCCGCCGGCGGATGGGGCCTGGCCGGCCAGGAAGTGGGCCAGTTGGAGCAGGGCCCTGGCGGCCCGCGAGCGGGGGCGGTCCATCACCAGGGGCCTCCCCTCCTGGATGGCCTTGGCCATCGCCCGGTCGAAGGGGATCTGCCAGCGCGGCACGTCGCCCAGGACGCGCTTGACCTCCGCCGGCGATACCCGGATGGCCGGGCTGGGGTGGTTCAGCACCACCTGTATTCGCTCCTCGGGGTATGACCAGGAGCGCAGGATCTCCAGGGCCATGAAGGCGTCCTTTATGGAAGGGACATCGGGGGTGGTCACCAGCAGGGCCACGGTGGACACCTCCAGCGCCTGCGAGAGGAGGTCGTTGTAGCCTCCCGGGGTGTCCACCAGCACGAAGTCATAGGAGCGGGCCAGGGCGTGGAGGGCGCTTCCCACGTGGTCGGGCGTGAGGGTATACCACTCCCCCTTCCAGCGGGGGGCCGGCAGCACGTCCACCCCCGAGGAGTGGCGGGACATGTATTGACGCACCGTGTCCAGGCCCACCGGCCCGGCATGAGTGCCCAGGTCGACGATGCTGTGCTCCACCGGCAGGTCGAAGAAGGTGGCCACGTCCCCGAAGCGCAGGTCCAGGTCCACTATCGCCACGGGCAACTTCACGTGGGTGGCCAGGGCAACGGCCAGATTGGTCGCCAGAGTGGTCTTGCCGACTCCTCCCTTGGGGCCGAAGACGGTCACCACCGAGCCGAAGGGCACCATCGGCCGCTCGCCCACCTCCGGCGGCAGGACGCGCGGCGATTCCTCCAGCAGCCGCCGCACCGACTCGATGGCAGCGGCCATCTTCTCCTGCTTCACCGGCTGCACCAGGTAGTCGCGGGCGCCCAGTTGCATGGCCCGCCGCACGACCTCGTGGGCGGATATGCGGGAGTAGATGATGATGCCCGAGGCCGGAAGAAGCCGGGTCACTGCCTCCAGGGTCTGGAAGGCGCGGCCCACAGGCTCCGTCAGGTTCATGAGGACGACGTCGGGGTGAGTCTCCTGGCAGAGGCTGAAGGCCTCGGTCCCGTAGGCGGCGCAGCCCAGGACGGCGAAGCCGCCCAGGGCCAGCATCCTTCGCACCTCTTCGCGGCTCTGGGGATCGGGGTCGATGACGATTATCTGTATGTTGCGGGCCATGACTCTGCACCTCTCATTCCGGCATGAGGGCGGCCTCACTGCTGCGTCAACTGCAGGATGGCGGCTATCTCCGGCGGCAGCACGGTCCCCGGCGGCAGGACCCGGGCGTTGGTGCGGTTGGTGTCGCTGAAGGAGCGCAGGGCCACCCTCAGGGAGCCCTTTTCGCTGGCCAGGGACAGGGCCAGGGCCTCCTCGGGGCTTACGGCCAGGGTCATGGTCCTGGCGCCGGGGTCGGGGCTGGCGTTGCGCAGGTTCACCCGCTCGTTGGGCGGCAGGTCGGCGGAGCCCGGGGGCAGATCGGTGATGCGCTGGCCGATGGCCAGCACCTGCACGTTCTGGGCCACCACCACCGATACGGCGCGGCGGCTCCCCCCTTCGTCCAGCTCGAACACGCCGATGACGTCCACGAAGTCGCCAGGCAGCACCAGGCCACCGACGGCGGTGTCCTCGCTGGCCTTGATGGCCAGCGCGCGCTTGCCGGGCGGCACCTGGACTGCCAGGGGCGGGTTGCGTGTGGTCTCCGCGCTCAGGGAGGTCTCTACCAGGCTGTCGGCCGTCACCTGCTCCTTGGCCGCGATGGGGAACCGGGCCACCTTGCCCACCACGTCCTGGACGTTGGCGAAGGCCCTGGCGCTGACCAGGTCCCTGGGCACCGCTCGCACCTCCACCATGTCGGCGGTGATGCGGGTGCGGGCCGGGATGTCCACGGCCGCTATCACCGCCGGCACGGTGGGGACAGCCGTGGCGCCGCCTTCGCCCTCGCCACCGCTGGCGTTGCTGAGGACGACGAAAATGAGGAGGGCGCTCAGGAGGCCCAGCAGCGCTGCCAGGGGCAGGGCGAGCCGCTGTCCTCCTCTGCCCAGGGCCTGCATGCCCAGCATCGGTCGTTACCTCCCTTCCTTCACTGCACCAGGCGGACCACTTTCAGCCCCGACCGCGAATCGTAGTCGCCATAGAGCATCTGGTCGTCGGGCGACATGAGGGCCTGCACGAACCTGACCCGCACGTCGCACTCGTTGCCGCTGGGACAGGTGAACTCCTCCAGGAAGGCCAGGGCGAAGCCGATGACGGTCACCTGGCCGCGGCCCGGGTCGTCGTTGTCGGAGATGACCGGTATCAGCACCACCCGTTTGCTGCCCGAGCCGGTGGGCGACCAGGGGTTGCAGGCATCGCTGCTGAAGCGCCACAAACCCGGCTCCACCTGCTGGAAGACCTCGGCGAAGGTGTCGCATGCGCTACTGGTGTTGCTCAGGCGGTAGGTCATGCCGTCGCGGGTGGCGCCGACCATGTTGCCCGTCTCCACCTCGTAGGTGCGATAGAGCTCGAGGGTGACGCCGTTCTTGATGTTCTGCTCGTACTGGCTGGACCCCCGCTTGATGATGGACAGGGCGCCATAATCGCCCTGGGAGCCGCTGCCGGCGCTGTACTTGACCGTCACTGCCTCGCCGGGCTGGGCGCGCTGGCGGGCCGACTCTCGCAGCGCCCAGGGCATCACGTTGTCGGAACGGACGGGGGACTGCACGGCAGCCGTGGCGCGGGCAGTGACGCTGAGGACATCGAAGCCCAGCACCCGCCCCAGAAAGAAGGGGGCACGCGGGTGGCTGATGCGGACCTCCAGAGAGGTCCCGTCGACCACTCGCACCGGCTGCAGGACCCAGCCGCGGGGGCCGACGCCGTTGCGCTGGGCGTATTCGGTGGCCGCGGCCACGGCGGCAGCGGGGTCTTCGGGCAGCTCCTGTGCGCCAGCCAGGGCGGCGGCATCGGCCACATGCTGCAGGTCCTCTCGCTGCCAGACGAAATAGCCGACGTCCACGGCCACGGCGCCGAAGCCCATCAGGCCCACCAGCGCCAGGGCCACCAGGACGATGACGTTGCCACGTTGCCCGTCTCGCCCCATGCCCTCACTCCAGCCGCATGACGGTGGTGGACGAGCAGTTGAGGTCGGCGATGCCCGAGAGGCCGGGCACGAAGAAGTTGTAACGGCAGCTGAGCCTCACCTCCACTGGCCTCCCGGGTGCCTTCCCCTCGGGGAATACCACCGCTGGCGTGCCGAGGGAGGCGTTGATGACGGTGTCGGTGAGGCTCATGACCTTCTGCCGCACCTGCTGTTCGACATCGGCCTCCGACCACTTGACGGCGGCCAG